>CAVEBA010000020.1:0-15809 GCA_963613695.1 Sphaerochaetaceae bacterium | reverse complement strand
CACGTCGAGTTGCTCCGGATCGCCGGCGAAAATTCCTGCGACGAGCGGATTCAGCGCGTAGTCATACATTTCGCGCCCGATGCGACGGCGCACGAAGTTTGCGACGCTTTCGGCGTTCCCGTCGCGTTTTGCGGGAACGAAAATTTCGGCGGCGAGACGCAGTTTCCCGCGCAGGGAAAACAGCGGCGTCGTTACGGCGGAAAGCGGAGACATCGGCACGACGCGAGGTTTGCCGTCGCGCACGATAAAACGTTTTTTCGCGGCGGGAGCGGCGTCTTCCGCTTGCGCGAGCACGCCTGTTTCCCGCAGAAAATCGAAGAGACGTTTTTCTTCGACGACGAATGTCTGCGGACCGCCTTCCGCGAGGAATCCGTCGCGGGAAAAAGTTCGAATCGAGCCGCCGATGCGCGGAGATTTTTCAATGAGAAACGGTTCGACGCCTCGCATTTGCAGAGCGACGGCGGCGGTGATGCCGGCGATTCCTCCGCCGAGCACGAGCGCTTTTCGGGTTTCAGCCATGAATGCCGAATAATGGACGGGGGCGTTCCCGTGTCAAGCGGCTTTCGTCGCGTGCGGCGGCGCGCGTTTTTTTTCGTTTCAAAAAAATGTTCGAGCGCGTGCGGCTTTATGGTATTGTCGAAAAACCATGAAATTCAAAGTATCCGTTCCCGCGACGAGTGCAAACGTCGGTCCCGGCTTCGACATGATGGGGCTTGCGTTCGACATGTTCAACCGCTTCACGTTTGAGACGGGCGGCGAGGGGATTTCGATCACGGGTTGCGAACCGCAGTTTGCGCGGGCGGAGACGAATCTTGTTTTCAAAACGTTGGAAAAAACGTTGCACAGCTACGGGCGTCCCGTTCCCGCGATGACGATTCATTTTGATACGGATTTGCCGTTGTGCAGCGGTTTGGGCTCGAGCTCGACGTGTATCGTCGCCGGAATTATGGCGGCGAA
Organism: Sphaerochaetaceae bacterium; assembly: GCA_963613695.1. Taxonomy (GTDB): domain Bacteria; phylum Verrucomicrobiota; class Verrucomicrobiia; order Opitutales; family UBA953; genus Spyradosoma. Next base: position 14,852 of record CAVEBA010000020.1, on the reverse strand, counting down.
TCAAATCGGCGGACTGAATTTCGATAAGGGAGAAATTTTGCGAATTGCATCGCTCATCGAAGGGCACCCGGACAACGTCGCTCCCGCGATTCTCGGCGGATTCGTCGCCGCCGTCATCGAAAATGATTTCGTCTATTGGCATGAGTATTCGATTAGCGACAAGCTGAGTTTTTATGCGCTGATGCCGGACGTGCGCGTTTCGACGGAGGAGGCGCGAAAAATTTTGCCCAAGTCTTACAGCCTTTCGGACTGCGTTTACAATCTTTCCCGCGTGCCGCTTCTCGTCGAGGGTTTGGAAAAAGCGGACGAACAGCTGATTCGCGCGGGTTGCAAAGACCGTTTGCACCAAAGCTATCGTCTCTCGCTCATTCCCGAGGGCGACAAGGTTTTTGATTTTGCGCGGGAAAGCGACAACGCCGTCACCACTTACGTTTCCGGCGCGGGACCGACCATCGTCGCCATCGTGCTGAACGACGACGACAGTTTCGGCAAGGAAATCGCGGACTATTGCGATACGCTTTCGCGAAACTGGCGCGTGCGCAAAATGCACGTCAATCATCACGGCGCTTCGCTGAAAATTATTCGCCCGTGAGCGGGTGTGAGCCGTTCCCGTTCGCGCAACGCGCGGGAACGCACATTTCTTCGGGAACGGCCGGCGTTCGCCGTGCGGCGAAACGCAATCGTTCCCGCACACACTTTTTTTTTGAAAAAATGTGTTGACGATTTTTCGGGAAAGGGCAGAATGTCCGTTCCTTTTGTTTCGTTCTCGCGAAACGAAAGCGCCTTTGAAGCCCTTGTAGCTCAGTCGGTAGAGCGCGTCCTTGGTAAGGACGAGGTCGGCAGTTCAAGTCTGCTCGGGGGCTCCATTCGTCAATTTCACAACAACAATAACAATAAAAACAAGATACTATGGCTAAAGAAACCTTCGTTCGTACGAAACCGCACGTCAATGTCGGCACCATCGGTCACATCGACCACGGTAAAACGACCACGACTGCCGCTATCCTCGCCGTCCAGGCCTGCAAAGGTCTCGCGGTTGTTAAGGCTTACGCGGATATCGCGAAAGGCGGAACCGTCCGCGACGCGACCAAGACGGTCACGATTGCCGCTGCGCACGTCGAATATGAAACCGAAAAGCGCCACTACGCGCACGTTGACTGCCCGGGTCACGCTGACTTCGTCAAGAACATGATCACCGGCGCGGCGCAGATGGACGGCGCAATCCTCGTCGTTTCCGCCGCTGACGGACCGATGCCGCAGACGCGCGAGCACATCCTTCTCGCTCGCCAGGTCGGCGTTCCGAAAATCGTCGTTTGGTTGAACAAGTGCGACCTTCTCGATGACCCGGATCTGCTCGAGCTCGTCGAAATGGAAATCCGCGACCTCCTCAACAAGTATGAGTTCGACGGAGACAACGCCAAGATCGTTCGCGGTTCCGCGACGCAGGCGCTCGAAGACGCCGCCGCCAACAATGCGGAAGGCCCGGGCTACAAGGCGATTTCCGAACTCATGGACGTTCTCGACAGCGAAATTCCGGAACCGGAACGCGCGATCGACCAGCCGTTCATGATGTCCGTCGAAGACGTGTTCTCCATCACGGGTCGCGGCACCGTTGCCACGGGTCGTATCGAACGCGGCAAGGTCAAGGTCGGCGAAGAAATCGAAATCGTCGGTCTCGCTGACACGCAGAAGTCCACGGTTACGGGCGTTGAAATGTTCCGCAAGAGCCTCGACGAAGGTCTCGCGGGCGACAACGTCGGCGTGCTCCTCCGCGGTATCGAAAAGGACCAGGTCCAGCGCGGACAGGTGCTCGCGAAACCGGGCTCCATCCACCCGCACACGCAGGCCAAGGCTCAGATTTACGTCCTCACGAAAGATGAAGGCGGACGCCACACTCCGTTCTTCACCAACTACCGTCCGCAGTTCTTCTTCGGCACGGCTGACGTTACCGGTATCGTCCGTCTCCCCGCGGGAACGGAAATGGTTATGCCGGGCGACAACGTTGAAATCGAAATCGAACTCGGTAAGCCGGTCGCTATGGAAAAAGGTCAGCGCTTCGCTATCCGCGAAGGCGGCCGCACGATCGGTTCCGGCAAGATTGTCGAAATCGTCAAGTGATTGCGTCGGGTTCGCATCGGCGTCGCGGGAACGCTCCGCGGCGTCGGTGCGGGCTGAACAATTTTTTAGCTTAACAGGGCGGTAGTTCAATTGGTAGAGCAGCGGTCTCCAAAACCGCAAGTTGGGGGTTCGATCCCCTCCCGCCCTGCCACTAAAAGAAATGTTTTCAAAAATTATCAGGTTCTTCGACACATTGCGTCGATTTTGGAACGAAACCTATTCCGAGGTGTTCAAAAAGGCGATTTGGCCTAAACCTCGCGAATGGGTTCAGTACACCGTCGTGGTGTGTGTCGCAGTCATTGTTTTGACCTGCGTCATCTTCCTTTTCGACTTTTCGCTGATGAATCTGATTCAATTTTTTACCCGACTTGTGAGCGCTTGATTCAAGCGCTCTTTTCCCACGCTTAAAACTTTCAGAGACACGATACGCAGATGAATCCAAGTGACGCAGGCGACGGCTTTCGGTGGTATGCCATTCAGACGCTCTCCAACATGGAGCAGAAAGTCAAAAAGTACCTCGACAAGTTCGTGCAAATCGAACCCGGAATGGCGGACTACGTCGCAGAGGTTCTTATGCCGACGGAAAACGTTTCGGAAGTGCGAGGCGGAAAGCGCTCCACGCGCGTCCGCAAGCTCTATCCGGGCTACATTTTTCTTCGGATGCGTCTTTTCGACGAAAACGGCAAGCTGATCAATCAGCCGTGGTTTTTCGTCCGCAACGTTCAGGGCGTCATCGACTTTATCGGCGGCGAACATCCGGTCGCGCTCAAACCCTCGGAAATCGAGCTGATTTTGGAGCAGGTGCGCGCGGCGGAAGGCAAGACTGTGCCGAAAGTGCAGTTCAATGTCGGCGAGGAAGTCAAAATCAACGACGGTCCTTTCATGAATCTTGCGGGAACGATCGATTCTATCGACGTCGAACGCGGAAAGATGCAGGTCTCCGTGTCCATCTTCGGTCGGTTGACACCTGTCGAGCTTGAATTTTGGCAGGTGGAGCGCGTCTCGGAAAGCTGAAGCACGCAAACGGACAACAATTTAAGAAAAAACATCAATGGCAAAAAAAGTAGTAGGTGAAATCAGACTCCAGCTCCCGGCGGGCGCGGCGAATCCGGCTCCTCCGGTCGGTCCGGCTCTCGGTGCAAAGGGCGTCAACATCATGGCGTTCTGCAAGGAGTACAATGCTCGCACAAAAGATCAGGCGGGAATGATCCTGCCGGTCGTCATCACGGTTTATCAGGACAAATCCTTCACGTTCATTCTCAAAACGCCTCCGGCTTCCGTTCTTCTCAAGAAGGCGGCGAAAGTCGAAAGCGGTTCCGGCGTCCCGAATAAGGACAAAGTCGGCAAGGTGACGCGCAAGCAGATTCTTGAAATCGTCGAAATCAAGAAAAAGGACTTGAACGCGATTGACGCGGATCAGGCAGCCCGAATGATCGAAGGCACGGCCCGCTCGATGGGCATCGAGGTCGTCGGTTGATTTCGATTTGATACTCGCGGGAACGCGAAAGCGGAAAATTTTCTTGCTTTGCGTTCCCGCGATGTCAAAATCTTCGCTCCAATTTTTTTTTACTGCAACAACGCAGGAGACAACTAAAAGTCGATATGTCAAAAAAGCAATCCAAACGATACAAGGCGGCTGTTGCCGTCGGCGATTTGGCGGCGAGCTACACGGTCGCGGAAGCGATTGATGTGCTCAAGAAAATGCCGGTCGCGAAATTCGATGAAACGGTGGAGGTCAGCGCCCGTCTCGGCGTCGATCCCAAGCAGTCCGACCAAATGGTTCGCGGCACGGTCTCGCTCCCGAACGGGAGCGGCAAGAAAGTTTCCGTGATCGTCTTTACGGAAAAGCCGGAAGAGGCTCTCGCCGCCGGCGCGGACGAAGCGGGACTCGCCGATCTCATCGCGAAAGTCAGCTCGGGCTGGACCGGATTCGACGTTGCCGTTTCTACGGTTTCCGCGATGAAGGAAGTCCGCAAAGTCGCTCGCGTGCTCGGTCCTCGCGGCTTGATGCCGAATCCGAAATCGGGAACGGTTTCCGATGACATTCCCGCGACGATTAAGGCGGTGAAAGGCGGTCGCGTCGAGTTCAAGATGGACAAGACGGCGAACATTTCCATCGTTGTCGGCAAGCGTTCCTTTGAGGCGAAAGCGCTCGCGGAAAACGCCGAAGAAGCGATTCGCGCGCTCGTCAAGGCGCAGCCGGAAGTGCTCAAAGGCACGAAGTTTATCAAGTCTCTGACGGTCAGCTCCACGATGAGCCCGGGCGTCAAGATCGACGTCAAACCCTATGTTGCCTAAGCCACGGGAGATTGAACAATGAGATCCGAAAAGAAATTTCTGGTTGAAGAAGTCGCCGCGCATCTCGCGAAGTCGAACTATCTTTTCCTGACGGACTTCACGCACGTGACGGTCGTCGATGCGGCGAATATCCGCAACGCGATCCGCGAATTCGGCGGTGAATACCACGTCGTTAAAAACAGCATTCTCAACATTGCGATGAAGGACGCCGGTTTGCCGGACGTCTCCGAGCATCTCTCGGGACACACGGCGATTGTCGTCGGCGGTGAAAATCCGAGCGCGGTTGCGAAAGCGTTGATTAAATTTTTCAAGGACACGACACGCCTCGAAATCAAGACCGGCGTTGTCGAAGGCGCACTGCTCGACAAGGCGGCGATCGAAGAGCTCTCCAAGCTCCCGACGCTTCCGGAAGCTCGCGCGCTCTTCCTTTCTCTTCTCTCCGCTCCGGCGGCGCAGTTCGTGCGCGTGCTCGTGGCGAAGAACGAAAAGGAGGAAGGCGGCGCTCCCGCGGCAGAATAAAAACTGCGCGATACGCCGAAGAAAATCAATTTTTCGTTCCCGCGAGCTTTTCGCGGGAACGGGAAAATCCAAGGAACAAGGTTAGGGGATTTCCCCTTAAATGTCCGAGAAATCGGACGCTAATCATTCAAGGAAAAACAAAAACATGTCAGACATCACGAAAGAACAAGTCATCGAATGGCTCAGCGCCCAGCCCGTTAAGGAAATGGTTGCGCTGGTCAAAGAACTCGAAGAACTCTGGGGCGTTTCCGCCGCAGCTACAGTCGTCGCCGCCGGTCCTGCCGCGGGCGCTGCTCCTGCTGAAGAAAAGACCGAGTTCGACGTTATCCTGAAGGCGAAAGGCGCGAGCCCGATCAACGTCATTAAGGAAGTCCGCGCGATCACCGGACTGGGGCTCAAGGAAGCGAAAGACCTCGTCGAAGGCGCTCCGAAGCCCGTCAAGGAAGGTTGCACGAAGGAAGAAGCCAAGGAAATCGAAGCCAAGCTCAAAGCTGCCGGCGCCGAAGTCGAGGTCAAATAATTTTGCCTCTTTCCTTTTCTTTCGATTCGCGATTTGCGGGCAGCGGGGAACGCTGTCCGCATTCGCGGCTTAAAGCGAAATCGGAATTTCTTTCGACTTTCGCGGGCTGAAGGTCGGACATCGCGGGCGGGAACGCTCACGGAACCTTCGCTTAAAAAGACACTCGTCCGAACGGGTTCGGGAACGCCCGATTTAATGTTTCCGCATACTTTTCAGCAGCACACTCAATCAATCACTTTTCAGTAAACGATATGTCTGAGCGTCAGAATTTTGGAACGTTGCGCGAGGTCATTCCTCCGCCCAACCTCATCGAAAACCAGATCAATTCCTACGTGGAATTTCTCCAGCGCGATCTCGATCCCGACAAGCGGCGGGACGTGGGTCTGCAAGCGGTATTCAAGGAAGTGTTCCCGATTGAGAGCTACGACAGCCGTTGCCGTCTGGAATACGTCAGCTACGATCTGAAAGGTCCGAAATACACGGAATTGGAGTGCATCCGCGAGGGAATCACGTATTCCGTCTCGCTCTTCCTCAAGCTTCGTCTTTGCGAAGGCGACAACGTCAAGGAAGAAGAAATTTTCATGGGCGAAATGCCGCTGATCACCGAGCGCGGCTCGTTCATCGTCAACGGTGCGGAGCGCGTTATCGTCAGCCAGCTCCACCGTTCGCCCGGCATTTGCTTTGAGCAGAGCGATCATTCCAGCGGGAAGACGCTTTACGCTTTCCGCATCATTCCCGACCGCGGAACGTGGCTCGAAGTGCAGTTCGACCAAAACGATCTGCTCTACGTTTATCTCGATCGCCGTCGCCGTCGTCGTAAGTTCCTGATCACGACGCTTCTTCGCGCGTGGGGCTTCAGCACGGATGCCCAGATTATGGAGCTTTTCTACAAGTTCGAAACGCTCAAAATCAAAAAGGCAATCGAGATGGACGGCGTTTCGAAATACGTTCTCGTCGAAGACATCATCGATTCCGAAAAGGGCAAGGTGCTCGCTCGCGCGTTTGAACCGATTACGAAAACCATTTTGCGCGAAATCGAAAAAATCGGCATCGGTTCCGTTCGCGTCATCGACACTTCCGTGGACGACGGCGCGATCATTCGCGCACTGAAAAAAGATCCGACGCGCAACGAAGAAGAAGCGCTGAAAGATATTTACAAAGTGCTTCGTCCGGGCGAACCGCCGACGATCCCGAACGCGCGTTCCCTGATGAAGCGCCTTTTCCACGATCCGAAGCGCTACGATCTCGGCGGCGTCGGTCGCTACAAAGTCAATCAGAAGCTCAAGCTGAACACGCCCATTTCCACCCGCACGATTCAGACGGAAGACCTCGTGCAGGCGACGAAATATCTTTGCAATCTCAAGCGCGGGGACGGCGTCGTGGACGATATCGACCACCTCGGCGCGCGCCGCGTTCGCAACGTCGGCGAGCTTCTCGCGAATCAGTGCCGCGTCGGGCTTGCCCGCACGGAACGCCACGTTCGCGACCGCATGTCGATGTATGATCAAGGCGTCGATTCCGTGACGCCCGGCAAGCTCATCAATCCGAAAGCGCTTTCCACGGTCGTTCGCGATTTCTTCGCGCGCAGCCAGCTTTCCCAGTTCATGGATCAGATTAACCCGCTGTCCGAACTCACGCACAAGCGCCGTCTTTCCGCGCTTGGGCCGGGCGGGCTCAATCGTGATCGCGCGGGCTTTGAAGTCCGAGACGTTCACCCGTCGCACTACGGACGCATTTGCCCGATTGAGACCCCGGAAGGTCCGAATATCGGTCTTATCAATTCGCTTTCCACCTATGCTCGCGTGAACGAATTCGGCTTCATCGAAGCGCCTTATCGCATCGTCAAGAAAGGGCGCGTTACCGACGAAGTGAAATACTTCACGGCGGACGAAGAAGAAAATTACAAAGTCGCGCAGGCGAACTCCGAAGTCGATGAAAAGGGCAATCTCCAAGGCAAGGTGACGGTGCGTTTCCGCGACGACGTGCTCGTGATCGATCCCGAAGAAGTGGATCTGATGGACGTTTCTCCGAAACAGGTCGTTTCCGTTGCCGCAGGGTTGATTCCGTTCCTTGAACACGACGACGCGAACCGCGCGCTCATGGGTTCGAACATGCAGCGCCAAGGTGTGCCGCTGTTGCAGCCGCAGGCTCCGTTCGTCGGAACCGGTTTGGAAAAACGCATTGCGGAAGACTCCAAGACGGTCGTGCTCGCGAAACAGGACGGCGTTGTCGCTTCCGTGGACGCTCGCAAAATCATCATCACGAAGGACGGCAAAAATCCGGACTCCGCCGATGCGCAGGTTTACGAGCTTCGCAAATTCCTGCGTTCCAACGCGACGACCTGCTTCAATCAGCGTCCGTCCGTCAAGAAAGGCGAAAAGGTCAAAAAAGGTCAGTGCATCGCCGACGGTGCTTCCACGGAGGGCGGAGAACTCGCACTCGGTCGCAACGTTCTCGTCGCGTTCATGCCGTGGAACGGATACAACTTCGAAGACGCTATTTTGCTCAGCGAACGCATGATCAAGGACGACGTCTTCACGTCGGTTCACATTGAAGAATTTGAGGTGACGGCGCGCGACACGAAGCTCGGGCCGGAAGAAATCACCCGAGACATTCCGAATGTCGGCGAAGACGCGCTCAAAAATCTCGGGCGCGACGGCGTCATTCGCGTCGGTGCGGAAGTGCACCCCGGCGATATTCTCGTCGGCAAAATCACGCCGAAATCCGAAACCGAACTCGCTCCGGAAGAAAAACTTCTGCGCGCGATCTTCGGCGAAAAAGCGGCGGACGTTAAGGACTCTTCGCTCAAGGTGCCCTCGGGAACGTACGGCATCATCATGGACGTCAAGGTTTCCACGCGTTCGGACAAGGAAAACGAAAAACTTTCGCATTCCGATCAGCGCCGCATGATGAAGAGCGTGAACGAAAACTTCCGCAATCAGACGGACAAGCTCCGCGACGAGCTTACGGAATCGCTCTCCAATATTCTCCTCGGCGAAAAAATTCCGCTGGACGTCGTCAACAGCGAAACGAAGGAAGTCATCATTCCCGCCGGACGCAAAATCACCAAGACGTTGCTTCGCAAGCTCGCCTCGGTGCCGAAATACATTGATATTCCGCAGTCTCCCGTGCGCATCAAGATTATGCGCATCGTCGAAGAATTTCTCCGTAAATTCAACGACCTCGAAGAAGAGCGCGACCGCAAGTCCGCCGCAATCGAAGCCGGCGAAGACGATTCGGGAACGATCAAAAACGTCAAGGTCTACATCGCGGTCAAACGCAAGATTCAAGTCGGCGACAAGATGGCGGGTCGTCACGGGAACAAGGGCGTCGTCGCCCGCATCGTTCCCGTGGAAGACATGCCGTATCTGCCGGACGGCACGCCGGTTGACATTTGCTTGAATCCTCTGGGCGTTCCCTCCCGAATGAACGTCGGGCAGGTTCTCGAAACGCACTTGGGCTGGGCTTGCAAAAAACTCGGCTTGCAGATTCAGACGGGCGGTTTCGACGAAATGAAACTTCCTCCCGCCGCCGACCACGGGCTTCCCGCCGGAATCAAGGTGGCGACGCCGATCTTCGACGGCGTTCCCGAGGAAACCATTCGCGGTTATCTCGATAAGGCGGGACTTCCGCACAGCGGAAAAACCCTGCTTTACAACGGGCTCACGGGCGAAGCGTTCGACCAAGACGTCGTTGTCGGTGTCATTTACATGATGAAGCTGAACCACCTCGTGGCGGACAAGATTCACGCTCGCGCGGTCGGTCCTTACAGCTTGATTACGCAACAGCCGCTGGGCGGCAAGGCGCAATACGGCGGACAGCGACTCGGCGAAATGGAAGTCTGGGCGCTCGAAGCTTACGGCGCGGCTTACGTCTTGCAGGAAATGCTTACGGTGAAGTCCGACGACACGGTCGGGCGCACGAAGATTTACGAGCAAATCGTCAAGGGCGACAACTCGCTTTCCGCGGGAACGCCTCAATCGTTCAACGTGCTCATGAAGGAGCTTCAGTCGCTGGCGCTGAACGTGCAGCTCGGCGACTCCACGAAGCAGCTCTGAGCCGTCGGCACGGGAGCGCCGCTCCTCGGGAAAAAAGAAGTAAGATTCGTCCGTTCCCGAGAGCGCGTTCCCGCCGAAAACAAGAAAAACGTCAACTCAATTTTACCGAACAATGATCAACAACGCAGAATCCGAAGTTAATTCCGCGGAGCAGAATTTCGACTACGTGTCCATTTCGCTCGCATCGCCCGACGTGATCCGCCAGTGGTCGCACGGCGAAGTCAAAAACCCGGAAACCATCAATTACCGCACGTTCAAACCCGAACCGGGCGGACTTTTCTGCCAGCGTATTTTCGGGCCGGTGCGCGACTACGAATGCGCCTGCGGAAAATACAAGCGCATCAAGTATAAAGGCGTCGTCTGCGACCGTTGCGGCGTCGAAGTTACCGTCGCGCGGGAACGCCGCCGCCGCATGGGGCACATCGAACTCGCCGTTCCCGTGTCGCACATTTGGTTCCTCAAATCGATGCCGTCCCGCCTCGGGCTTTTGCTCGACATGACGGCTCGCCAGCTCGAATCCGTCATTTATTATGAAAAATATCTGATCGTCGATCCGGGAAAAACGCCGTTCGAAACGAAGCAACTTCTTTCCGAAGACGAATACGCGCAGGCGCAGGCAGAATACGGCGACGACGCGTTCGTCGCGAAAATGGGCGCAGAAGCGCTTCGCGATGTGCTCGCCGCGCTCGATTTGCCGAAAATCGTCCAAGAGCTGCAGGAGCAGATGACGAACACGCGCTCCAAGCAGGCGAAAATCAAATTTGCGCGTCGCTTGAAAGTAATTCAAGGCTTCATCGAATCCGGAAACCGTCCGGAATGGATGATTCTCGAAGTGCTTCCGGTGATCCCGCCGGATCTGCGCCCGCTCGTTCCGCTCGACGGCGGTCGTTTCGCGACGTCCGACCTCAACGATCTTTATCGCCGCGTCATCAACCGCAACAATCGTCTCCGCAATCTTCTTCAGCTGAAGACGCCGGACGTCATCATCAACAACGAAAAGCGCATGTTGCAGGAAGCGGTCGACGCGTTGTTTGACAACGGTCGCCACGGTCGCGCGGTTACGGGCGCGGGCAATCGTCCGCTGAAATCCCTCAGCGACATGCTCAAGGGCAAGCAGGGTCGTTTCCGTCAAAATCTTCTCGGAAAACGCGTGGACTACTCCGGGCGCTCCGTCATCGTCATCGGTCCGGATCTGAAACTCAATCAGTGCGGTCTTCCGAAGAAAATGGCGCTCGTGCTCTTTGAGCCGTTCATCATTCGTCGCCTCAAGGAACTCGGTTTCGTGCACACCGTGCGCGGCGCTCGCAAGATGATTGAAAAACGCCCGCCGGAAGTTTGGGATATTCTCGAAGAAGTTACCAAGGGACACCCGGTGATGCTCAACCGTGCGCCGACCTTGCACCGCCTTTCGATTCAAGCGTTCGATCCCGTGCTCATCGAGGGCGACGCCATTCGTCTGCATCCGCTGACTTGCACCGCGTTCAACGCGGACTTCGACGGCGACCAGATGGCTGTGCACGTGCCGCTTTCCACCGAAGCAATCATGGAGTGCAAACTCCTCATGCTTTCGACAAACAACATCTTTTCGCCGTCCAGCGGGAAGCCGATTATCACGCCGTCGCAGGACATCGTGCTCGGTTCTTACTACCTGACGTTCCAGCCGCCGAAATCGCCGGAAGAACTCGGGCAGAAACACGTTCCCGTCATCGGTTCCGTCGAGGAAGCGCAGACTGCCGAAATCGACGGCGCGTTGCATTTCCACGATTGGGTGGATTTCGTCAATCCCGACTACGGTCGCAAAACGATTTACGGGAACGCCGAAAAGAAAGTCATTCGCACCACGATCGGTCGCATCGTCTACAATCAGATTTGGCCGAAATTCCGCACGGAAGCGGGCGAAGACAAGGAACACGAAGGCATGGGCTTCATCAATTTCCCCGTTAAGAAAGGGCAAATCGGCGATCTCATTCTTTCCTCCTATCGTCTCGTCGGCAAGGAAGGCGTCGGCCCCGTGGTCGATGCGCTGAAAGCGATGGGCTTCCGCATGGCGACGCGCGCCGGTATCTCGATCGGGATCGGCGATATGATTTTCCCGAAGGAAAAGAAAGCGATCGTCGAAAAGTCTCAAGGCGAATGCGACGAAGTCGAAGCCCAATACAAAAAAGGTATCATCACCGCCGGCGAACGCTACAACAAGACCGTCAACATTTGGACGAAAGCGACCAACGAAATCGCTTCCTCCGTGTTCAAAACGCTCGAAGCATCCGCCGTTCCCGCGCGCAGCGTGAAACGCAATCCCGCCGACCCGCGCAACTCGGGACGCTGGATTCTCAATCCGGTTTACGTCATGATGGATTCCGGAGCGCGAGGCAACAAACAGCAGGTGCGTCAGCTCTGCGGCGCTCGCGGACTTATGGCGAAGCCGAACGGCGAAATCATCGAACGCCCGATTCTGTCGTCGTTCCGCGACGGTCTGACAATCGGCGAATACTTCATTTCCACCCACGGCGCTCGTAAAGGTCTTGCCGATACCGCGCTCAAAACCGCCGACGCCGGCTACATGACGCGTAAACTTTGCGACGTCGCAATGGACGTTATCGTTTCCGAAGTGGACGACGGCAATCGCGACGGTATTTGGAAAAAAGCAATCCGCGACGGCGAAGACGAAATCATTCGTCTCTACGAACGCATCGACGGTCGTTGCTCCAGCGAAGACGTGCGCAATCCGCAGAATCCGGACGAAATTTTCGTCCGCGCCGGCGAAATGATTTCGACGGAAGTCGCGAAGAAAATCGAGGATTCCGGCATCGAGCGCGTCAAGGTGATGTCGCCGCTCACGCACATGCGCGTGAACAGCATTCCCGCGAAAGCCTACGGGCTCGACCCGTCCACGGGACGCCTCGTCGAACGCGGAACTTCCGTCGGCATCATTGCCGCGCAGTCCATCGGCGAACCGGGCACGCAGCTCACGATGCGTACGTTCCACATCGGCGGGATCGCGAATCAGATTCTCAAAAATCCGGAAATTCGCGTTCCGATCGGCGGTATCGTTCGCTACAAAAACGTCCGCTACGTGGAAGTCGGTCAGAACATCGCCGTCGTGCTCAACAAAACGGGTTCCGTCGAAATTCTCGACGAAAAGGATCCGTCCAAGGTGCTCGACGAACACGAAGTCGTCATCGGCACGTTCCTTTCCGTGCTCGACGGCGGCGTCATCAAGACCGGCGAGCTCCTCGCAAAGTGGGACCCGCACAACATTCCGATTCTTTCCGAAAAGGCGGGAACGGTTAAGTTCCGCGACATGATTCCGGGCGTTACCGTTTCCGCAGAAATGAACGAAGCCACGGGGCAGGTGCAGACCGTCGTCATCGAACACAGCGACGATCTCAATCCCTCCGTTCTCGTTTATTCCAAGGGCAAATGCGTTGCCGAACACGTCATTCCGACCGGCGCGCAGGTCGTCGTTTCCGAGGGAGACGAAATTCTCCCGGGCGCGCTCCTCGCAAAAACGCCGCGTTCCGCGTCCAAGACGCAGGACATCACCGGCGGTCTGCCGCGCGTCGCCGAACTTTTCGAAGCTCGCCGCCCGAAAGACACCGCCGAAATGGCGCGCTCCGAGGGAACGATTTCCTACGGGAACACGCTTCGCGGTAAAAAACGCCTTACGATTACTGCACCGGACGGCACGACGTTCGAGCACCTGATCCCGCACGGCAAACACATCGTCGTGCAGGAAGGCGACTACGTTCGCAAGGGACAGCTCCTCACCGAAGGTTCTCCCGACCCGCACGAAATTCTCGACATTCTCGGGCTCGCCGAAATTCAGGATCACCTCATCGAGGAAATTCAGAAAGTTTATCGCGTGCAGGGCGTTACCATTAACGACAAGCACATCGAAATCATCGTCGCGCGCATGCTCCGAAAGGTCAAAGTTACCGATCCCGGAGACACGAAATATCTGTGGGACGAAAAAGTCGATCGCTCCGTCATCGTTCGCGAAAACGCAAACATCGAAGACAAGGGCGGTATGCCCGCGACCTTCGTTCCCGTGCTACTCGGCATCACGAAAGCGTCCCTCGAAACGGAATCCTTCATCTCCGCCGCGTCCTTCCAGGAAACGCCGCGCGTCCTCACCGACGCTGCCACGCTCTCCAAGAAAGACCGTCTCGACGGCTTCAAGGAAAACGTCATCATGGGGCACCTCATTCCGTCCGGAACCGGGCTTCCCGCTTACCGCCACATGCGCCTTACGACGCTCGGCGGTCCGCTCGAAGATCAGCCCGAAACGCATTCCGACGATGCGGCTTCCGCTCCCGCGGAACAACCCGCCGCCTAAAACAAAAAAAAGCGTTCCCGCACGGGAACGCTTTTTTTTCGCCGCAGGCGAAAAAAAATGAATAGCGAATAATGAAATAGTGAATAGTTCTCACCGGTGTAAGGTGTATGGTGTAAAGTGTAAGGGCTTCCTCCTAATTCCTAATTCCTAGACACTGTCGACAATAGTTAGACCTGCACAGCGGCCCACAGCAAGGCGCATCGGATTTGCACGGCAGCAACGAAAGAAGCTGTGTGTTTAGCATACCGCGTAGCAATACCTCGCCAACGCTTCAAATGAAGAAATGCATTTTCAACGAGGTGTCGAAGCTTGTAAAGGTGTCGATCGTATCCGCGTTGAAATTTGCGGTTTTTGCGAGGAGGGATTATCGCCCGCATTCCCGCAGATTCTGCTTCGCGGACTATTTTGTCGCTGTCGTATCCGCGATCCGCCAACAAATACTCTGCGGAGATCCCCTCAATAAGCCGACAAGCTTGCGTACAATCAGCAACGGTACCGTCAGTGACAAAAAATCTGACGGGCATACCATGCGCATCCACGGCCAAATGTATTTTTGTGTTGAGCCCCCTTTTGTGCGCCCCATGTCTTGATTTCCTCCGGGTGCGCCGCTTGCGTGCGGGTGAACTTTGATGAAGCTCGCGTCAATCATGAGCCATTCGAAATCCGGCTCGTCTTTTATTGCTTCGAGCATTTTCGCCCATATACCTTTGTCTCGCCAACGACAAAACCGTCGCTGCACGGTGTTCCATTTTCCGTAGCACGGCGGCAAGTCTCGCCATGGAGCCCCCGTTCGCAAAATCCAGAACACGCCGTTGAGAAATTGGCGCGTGTCCTTGGCGTTGCCGCCCCATGTTCCCTTATTGCCGATCGTATGAGGCTTAAGTAGCTCCCATACCGCGTCGGATATATCGTGGCGTCGATGGTCTTCTGTCTTCATTCAAAAAAAATCTCCGGATTGTTTCCTCTACTATACCGGAAATCTTTCTATTGTCGACACTATTTA
>CAVEBA010000019.1:5831-15872 GCA_963613695.1 Sphaerochaetaceae bacterium | reverse complement strand
GCCGCCCTATGTCTGCGGACAAATTATTATCAAGCTCTGAAAGAGCGCAAGCCGTCCCCGCGGAAACGCCGGCTTTCGCCCCTACAGGGCTCAATGTTTTTTTCTCCGAATTCGTAGGGCGTTGCCCTACGCTATTGCTTACCGCGCCGTTGGCGCTCTTTTTTCGCCGCCGGCGAAAAAAGTTGAGAAGTTGAAAAGGTTGAGGAGTTTAGGAGTATCGTGCGGATTTTTGCCGTAGGCAAAAATCACACTTCACCAGTTCTCCAGTCCACCAGTCCTCCGGTTTTCCGTTTTATACCGTTCCCGCGATTATTTCTTTTTGCGCGAGTTTCGTGTGATGCGCTTTTTATCTGCGGCGGCGGTGGTTTCGGGTTCGGGCTTGGCGCCGTGGACGGCTTCCGTTCCCGCGGCGATTGCTTTCTCGTAGTAGTCTAATTTGTAGTCGATCATCTTCATGTATTTTTTGATTTCGGCGAGCTTTTCGAGCATTTTCGCCTTGTGTGCACGCATGACGTCGAGCCGCGTCTGAAGCGTCTTATCGCCTTTCATGCACAAATCGAGATAATCGCGAATTTCCCGAATCGGCATTCCCGTTTCTTTCAGACAGCCGATAATTCGCAGCCAGCCCAAATCGCCGTCCTTGAAAATGCGACGTCCGCCCGAGCCTCGGTCGACAAACGGCAAAAGCCCCTCCTTGTCGTAAAAGCGCAACGTGTGCGCGGTGATTCCGAATTTTTCCGCCGCCTGAGAAATTGTGTATTCCATTCTGCGGAGAAAAGCCCGAAGCGTTCCCGAACGCAAGCATTTTTCGCCGCGAAAAAAAATTCCTTGACTTAGAGTAAACTCTAAGCCGTAGCATTTTCTCATCATTTGAAAAAAATTATGAACACGAAAGAAAACTACGACATGTTTGTTCCGACGCGCACGTTGTTCGGCGCGGGAACGCTCGAAAAACTCGGCGACCAGCCCTTGCCCGGGAAAAAGGCGTTGCTGATGATTTCCAACGGGAAATCGACTCGCGCCACGGGAACGCTCGCTCGCACGGAAGCGCAGTTGCGACGCGCCGGCGTTGAATGGACGCTCTTTGACGGCATCGGCCCCAACCCGCTCAAATCCGCCGTCATGGCGGGCGGCGCGGCGGCGCGCGAAAACGCGTGCGATTTCATCGTCGCGCTCGGTGGCGGGAGCGTGATGGACGCCGCGAAAGGCGTTGCCGTTGTCGCGACCAACGACGGCGACCTCTGGGATTACATCGCTTTCGGCACGGGAAAAGGGAAACCGATTGCAAAGCGTCCGCTCCCGATTGTTGCCGTAACGACGACTGCGGGAACGGGCTCCGAAACGGACTGCGGCGGCGTCATCTCCAACCCGGAAACGCGCGAAAAAACGGCGATCTTTGATTTGTCGCTCTTTCCCGTGCTCGCGATTGTCGATCCGGAACTCACGAAAAGCGTTCCCGCGAAATTTACCGCGTTTCAAGGTTTTGATGCGCTTTTTCACTCGACGGAAGCGTTCATTTCCGCGAACGCAAATTTGATGAGCGACATGTATGCGCTCACGGCGATTGAGAATGTCGCGAGATTTCTGCCGCGCGCAGTGCGCGACGGGAACGACGCCGAAGCGCGCATGCACGTTTCGTGGGGCAACACGCTTTCCGGCTCCGTGATGTGCGTCGGCTCGTGCACGAGCGAACATTCTCTCGAACACGCGCTTTCCGCGTTTCACCACGCGCTCCCGCACGGCGCGGGGCTGATTATGATTTCGCTCGCCTACTACGCGCATTTCATCGAAAAAGGCGTGTGCGCCGAACGCTTCGTAAAAATGGCGCGCGCGATGGGCATGGAAAACGCTTCGCAACCGAAAGATTTTCTCGTCGCGCTCGAAAAACTCCAACGCGACTGCGGCGTTGCCGAGCTGAAAATGTCCGATTACGAAATCGCGCCCGAAGAGTTCCCGGCGATGGTGCGCAACGCGCGCGAGGCGATGGGCTTCCTTTTCAGCAGCGATCCTGCGCCGCTCTCCGACGAAGATTGCGTCGCCATTTACAAAAAATCTTTCCGCTAAAAAAACATGTTTCTAAAAAAAATCATCGGAACCTTGGCGGCGGGAACGCTCTTTGCGCTCTCGCTTGCCGCCGCTCCGCAAAATGAAAATTCCGCAACGATGAACACTCCGACTACGTACAATTCCGCGTTCCCGCTCGGCGAAGAAAATGTCGCCTACGCGCAATTTTTCACCGGAAAATCTTGGCTCGCGCGGCTGACGAAAAACGCCGCACTCAACGCGCCGATTGCCAACGTGACGTTCGCGCCCGGCTGCCGCAACAATTGGCACTCGCACACGGGCGGGCAAATTCTCATCGCGACGGACGGCGTCGGATTTTATCAGGAAAAAGGTTCGCCGGCGCGGCGGCTCGTTCCCGGAGACGTTGTCGAAATCGCGCCGAACGTCGTCCATTGGCACGGCGCCGCGCCGAGCTCTAATTTTTCGCATCTTGCGATCGAGTGCAATCCGCAGACCAACAAAAACACGTGGCTCGCGCCCGTGAACGATGCCGAATACTACGCCGCGACGCTCGCAGAAACCGACCCGGAGTTTGCCGCGATTTTCGCGCATTTCGCGGGAACGCAAGTTCCGGAAACGGCGGGAACGCTCGACGCGCGTCTGCGCGAAATCGCCGTGCTCTCCGCCGTGCTCGGAACGAATTCGCCGGAAATGTTTCGTGCGCGAGTCGCCGCCGCGCTTGACGCCGGGCTCGCTCCGGAAACGATTAAGGAAATTCTTTATCAAGGCGCGGCGTATCTGGGATTTTCACGGATTCTCGAAAATTTGAACGCCGCAAACGCCGTTTTGCGGGAACGCGGAATTGCGCTTCCGCTCGCTCCGCAAGGAAAAGTTTCTTCCGAAAATCGTTCCCGCGACGGCAACGCCGCGCAAATCGAAATCTTCGGCGACCGCATGCGCGGATTCGTCGAAAACGGTCCCGCGGATCGCCGCCACATTCGCGAATGGCTCGCGGCAAATTGTTTCGGCGATTACTACACGCGCGGCGGAATGACTTTGCGGGAACGCGAGCTGACAACGTTTTGCTTCCTCGCTTCGCTGGGCGGATGCGAACCGCAACTGAAAAGCCACATCGCGGGAAATCTCGCAACGGGCAACGACCGCGCAACGCTCATCGCCGCGATTTCGCACGCGATGCCTTACATCGGCTACCCGCGCACGCTGAACGCGCTCGCCGCAATCGACGCCGTCGCGCCCGAATCGCATTAAAAAATTTTCACTCGAATCAAAAAACACGAACGACAAAAAAAACATGAACCGTAAAAAATTCATCGGAACCTTGGCGGCGGGAACGCTCGCCGCAGTCGTCGGCGGGAGCGCGATTCTTTCCGCCGCAGAAAAAATCGAAACGCGTGCGAACGCGGCTTCGAATCCCCGCGCCCTTGTTGTTTTCTACTCGTGGAGCGGGAACACGAAAGCGCTCGCGGGAAAAATTCGCGAAGCGACGGGAGCGGAAATTTTCGAGCTCGTTCCCGAGAAACCTTATCCGAGCGAGTATCGCAAATGCACGGAACAGGCGAAAAAAGACATCGCCGAAAACGTTCGTCCCGCGCTCAAATCCTTGCCGGAAAATCTCGCGGAATTCGACGTTGTCTTCATCGGCTCGCCGAATTGGTGGGGCACGTTTTCGCCGGTTGTTTCGACGTTTCTCGACACGCCCGAGCTCGCGGGGAAAACCGTCGTTCCGTTTTTCACGCACGGCGGCGGCGGGATGCAACGTTGCGAAAGCGACATGCGCGCGCGGCTCGCGGGCAAAGCGACCGTGCTCAAGGCGCTCACGCTGAGCGGCTCTTCCGCAGACGGTTCCCGCGCGGATCGCGCCGTTGCCGCATGGCTGAAAGAGCTCGGGTTGTAAAAAATTCGTGCGCTTTCGAATCGCCATAGATTTGCTTGCGGGAACGCTCATCGCGGGAACGTTTGCCTACGGTTTCACCGGAAATCTTGCGCACGAGTGGCTCGGGCTCGGCGCGTGTGTCGCGTTTGCAACGCACAACGCGCTGAATCGCCGATGGTGGCGCCGCTCGCTCGCGGGAACGCGCACGCTTCGCGCGGCGGGAACGTTCGCGCTAAATGTCGCGATGTGCGTGAGCGCGCTCACGACGCTCGTTTCCGGAGCGATGCTTTCGTCGGAGATTTTTCCGTTCGTGCCTTCGGGTGGCGGACTTTGGGCGCGAACGCTGCACACGTGCGCGGCGGCGTGGCTTTTCGTGCTCGCGGCATTTCACGCCGGATTGCACGCGCCGTTTTTCGTCGCGGCGGCGAAACGCATTTCTCCGCGAAATCCGTCGAAAAAATCTCCGTCGCGCGTTCCCGCAAAATTCACGAAAATCGGCGCATTCGCGCTTGCGGGAAACGCTCGCCGTCATCGGCGTTTTTGCGTTTTTCCGACGGGCGTTCCCGCAAAACTTTTCGCGGAAGAAACTTTCGATGCGTTCGCGTTTGATGATTCGTTCCCGCGTTTTCTCGCAGATTACGCCGCAATCGCCGCGCTTTTCTTCCTCCTCGCCGCGTTGCTCGGCGAATGGCTCGAGCGAGAATTTCCGAACACGAAAAAATAAAATCCGCTCGCGGCGGAAACGCCTACGCGAAGTAGGCGACGCCCGCGGCGAAGAGCGGCTGATTTTTGTTGCCGGGAATATTTTTCCCGACGTTTTTGCCGCGGCGTTCGGAGTGCCCCATTTTTCCGAGCACGCGACCGTCCGGCGAGAGAATTCCCTCGATTGCCTGATACGAACCGTTCGGGTTGCAAGCGATATCGTAGCTGGGCGTTCCCGCGGCGGTGCAATACTGAAACGCGATTTGACCGTTTGCGGCGAGACGCGCGACCGTTTCCGGCGAAGCGGTGAAATTTCCTTCGCCGTGCGATGCGGGAACGGTGAAAACATCGCCCACGTTCACGTTGGCGAGCCACGGCGATTTCACGGAAGCGACGCGCGTGTGCACGTAGCGCGAAATGTGGCGCCCGATGCGGTTGTGGAACAGCGTCGGACAGCTCGCGTCCATGTCGCGAATTTCGCCGAACGGCACGAGCCCGAGTTTGATGAGCGCCTGAAAACCGTTGCAGATGCCGAGAATGAGACCGTCGCGTTCTTTGATGAGAGCGTTTGTCGCGTCCTTTACGGCGGGATTGCGGAAGACGGCGGCGATGAATTTTCCGGAGCCGTCGGGTTCGTCACCGGCGGAGAATCCGCCCGGAATCATGAGAATTTGCGTTTTGGAAATTTTTTCCGCGAGCGCGCGCAAGGATTCATCTACGGCGGCGGCGGAAAGATTTCGCACGACGAAAATTTCCGGCTCGGCGCCGGCTTCGCGGAAAGCGCGAGCGGTGTCGTATTCGCAATTTGAACCCGGGAACACGGGAATGAGCACGCGCGGTTTCGCAACGGAAATTTTCGCGTGCGCGGGAACGCCGGTGCGATCGGCGAAAGAGAAAACTTGCGGCGCGGGAGCGGTGTCTGCGGGAGCGGCGCGCGTCGGGAACACGGATTCGAGCGCGAATTCCCACGCGTTGCGCATTTCGGCGAGCGGGAGCGAACCGCCGTCCCATGTCGCTTCGGGCGTTTCCTGCGTTTCGCCGAGAACGATGTGTTCGAGCCCGGCGAGCGATTCGTCAGCGGCGACTTCGAGAATCCACGCGCCGTGTTCGACGGCGAAAAACGCTGCGTCCGGAGCCTGCGCAAGGCGAAAACCGATTTCGTTGCCGAGCGCCATTTCCGTCAGCGCCGCGGCTTTCCCGCCCTCGCGAATCGTGCGCGCGGCGAGAATTTTTCCGGAGTGCACGAGCGCGTAAATTTTCGCGAGCTTCTCGCGCAAATCCGCCCAATCCGGCATTTGATCCGCCGTGAGCTTTGCGGGAACGGCGACGATTTTCGAACCGATTTTTTTGAATTCCGGAGAAATTACGCGCGATGCCTTCGCGGGAACGATTGCGAAAGAAACAAGCGTCGGCGGCACATCGAGATTTCGGAACGAGCCGGACATCGAATCTTTCCCGCCGATTGCGCCGTTCCCGAGTTCGAGTTGCGCCGTGAACGCGCCGAGCAACGCGGCGAGCGGTTTGCCCCAACGCGCGGGATCGTTCCCGAGTTTTTCAAAATATTCCTGCAAGGTCAGCCGCGCACGCGCAGGATCGCCGCCGGCGGCAACGAGACGCGCAACGGAATCGACAACGGCAAACGCCGCGCCGTGAGCCGGAGACCAGCTCGAAAGCGTCGGATCAAAACCGAAACTCATCAGCGTGCAATCGTCCGTCTCGCCCTCGAGCACGGGAATTTTTGCCGCCATCGCTTCGACCGGCGTCGTCTGCGTTTTTCCGCCGAACGGGTGCAACACCGTTCCCGCGCCGATTGACGCGTCGAAGCGTTCGACGAGCCCGCGTTGCCCGCAGCAACGAAGATCGCCGAGCATGTTGAGCCACGTCGTTTTTGCGTTCCCGCCGACCATCGGCTTGGGCACGAAAGGATTCTCGAGCGGATCGGGCGCGCTCACGTGCGCGTCCGCTTCCTGCGTTGCGCCGTTCGTATCGAGAAACGCGCGGCGCAAATCGACGATTGTCGCGCCCTGCCAGAACATGCGCAGACGCCCGGAATCCGTAACGTCCGCAACGTGCGTGGATTCAAGATTTTCGCGATCTGCCGCGGCGCGGAATTTTTCAAGATCTTCGGGAGCGATCACGACCGCCATGCGTTCCTGCGATTCGGAAATCGCGAGCTCGGTGCCGTTCAGCCCTTCGTATTTGCGCGGCACGAGATCGAGGCGAATATCGAGCGACGGCGCGAGTTCGCCGATTGCGACGGAAACGCCGCCCGCGCCGAAATCGTTGCAACGCTTGATGAGCGCGGAAACTTCGGGATCGCGGAAAAGCCGTTGCAATTTGCGTTCCGTCGGCGCATCGCCCTTTTGCACTTCGGCGCTGTTTTCAAGCGCTTTTTCCGTGTGTTCCTTGGAAGAACCGGTCGCGCCGCCGATGCCGTCGCGTCCCGTGCGTCCGCCGACGAGCACGATGATGTCGCCGGGAACGGGCGTGCCGCGCACAACGTGTTTTTTCGGACCTGCGGCGACGACGGCGCCGATTTCGAGACGTTTTGCAACGTAGCCCGGGTGATAAACTTCGTGCACCATTCCCGTGGCGAGCCCGATTTGGTTGCCGTAAGAAGAATAGCCCTGCGCCGCGCCGCGCACGATTTTGCGTTGCGGGAGCTTGCCCGGGAGCGTTTTTGAAAACGGTGTCCGCGGATCCGCCGCGCCCGTCACGCGCATCGCCTGATAAACGTAGCTGCGCCCGGAAAGCGGGTCGCGAATCGCACCGCCGAGACAAGTTGCGGCGCCGCCGAACGGTTCGATTTCCGTCGGGTGATTGTGCGTTTCGTTTTTGAACATCACGAGCCAATCCTCCGTTTTTCCGTCAATTTCGACGGGAACGACGATGGAAGCGGCGTTGATTTCTTCGGAAACTTCGAGGTCGTCGAGTTTGCCTTGGCGTTTCAGTTCGCGCATGGCGAGCAACGCGACGTCCATGAGACAAATCGTTTTGTCCTTGCGCCCGAGCGATTCGCGCAGCTCGCAGTATTTTTTCCACGCCTTTTCGACGGGAACGAGCAACGGCGAAGCATCGAACGAAACTTTGTTCAGACGCGTGAGAAAAGTCGTGTGGCGGCAGTGGTCGGACCAATACGTGTCGAGCACGCGGATTTCCGTGAGCGTGGGCTCGCGGTGTTCGTCCTCGGCGTAATATTTTTGAACGAACGCGATGTCGGCGTCGCTCATCGCAAGCCCGAGTTCCTTGCGCAATGCGGAAAGCTCCGCAGCGGATTTTTTCGTAAAACCTTCGAGCACGGGAATCGGTTGCGGCGCGGGAACGTCCGGTTTCAGCGTCGCGGGAACGTCGAGCGAGGCTTCGCGCGAATCAACGGGATTGATGAGATAAGATTTTACGCGCGCGAGTTCTTCGTCGGAAATTTCGCCGCCGAGCACATACACGCGAGCGGAAGCGATGAGCGGGCGCTCGCCGAGCGTAAGCATCTGCACGCATTGCGCGGCGGAATCCGCGCGTTGGTCGAATTGTCCGGGCAAATATTCGACGGCGAAAACGCGTTCGCCCTCGGCAAGCGGGAGCGTGTTTTCGAAAACATCGTCCGTTTGCGGCTCGGCAAACACGGTCGGAAGCGTCTTGCGAAAATCCGCTTCGGAAAGCCCGTCCACATCGTAGCGCTGTGCGATTCTCAGCGAAGCGAGCCCGGGCAAACCGAGAGACTCGCGGAGGTCCGAAAGGACATGGTTTGTCTGTTCACGAAATGCGGATTTTTTTTCGACGAAGATGCGCTTCATAATTAAAAGCCCGAAATTTTCTCCGAAACGCCCCCGCAAGGCAAGGTTTTACTCGGAATAACGGATAACTGCGAAGGTTTTTACACTCTCCACCATACACCCTCCACCTTTTTTGCCTTCGGCAAAAAAGTTATCAGTTAGCTGTTGGCGGGAGCGCCATCGGTTTGAGCTCGGTAAAATTCTCGATGATTTCCCGCGCATCCTCGGGGATTGCGTCGATTTCTTCCTGCGTCGTGCAGTTCCCGCGGAAGAGAACCTCGTCATCGCCGGCGCGGGAGACGGTAATTTGGCGCCCTTTTTCGTCGCCGACGATAATTACGGAATTTCCGTTCCCGAAAAACACCTGCGAAAATGTTTGCCGAGTGTTCCCGCGAGCGGCGCGGCAAGCGTCGTCGTATTGTTTGCGCAAATCCGTGAGCATGCGCCGGGAATCGGGAAGTTTGGCGTTCATGCGCGAAACGATCCCGCGAAATTCGCTCGGAACGTCGAGCCCGTCGCGAATAAGAATTCCGTCGGGCGTAAGGCTGACGAATCCGCCGAGATCGGAGCCTTCAGCGAGGGAAATTTCGCGACCGTTGATGTAAATTCGCACATCGTCCTTGGCGCGCGCGTAGGGCTTCGGAGCTTTCGGGCGCACGGGAATCCGGCGTTCGCCGATGACGGCGGTTTTCTCGATTTTTTCGCCGTTGCGGAACAAGACGATTTTGACTTCCGTTCCCGGCTTGTAGGAACGCACGAGCGCCGAAAACTGATTCGGGAAAAAGAGTTTTTGTCCGTCGAGCTCGACGAGAATATCGCCGTTTTGGAGACCGACTTTGTCGGCGGGCGAATCTTTCAGCACAAAAACCACGAGCACGCCGGGCTGAGAATTTTCGCGGGAAGTCGCGGCGGGAAGCGTGTCGATTGCCACGCCCAAAAAGGAATAGCTCACGAAAGCGTTTTCTGCGGACGCGGGCAGCGGGGGCGGCGGCACTTCGCCGGCTTCGGATGGCGGCGCGGGCGGAAGATTTTCCGGCGAGGCTTCGGCGAGCGCGGGAACACCGCACAGCGGGAGCGTTCCCGCGACGATCAAAGATTTCAACAACGTGTTTTTATTTTTTCTGTTCATAGCTTCTTAGCTTCACCCTTTCCGAATAAGTTTTTTTCAAAAAAAATCTCGTTCCCGCGCGTCAATACACCGCCATCTCCATGCTGATGACTTCCTCGTGCGGACGCAGTTCGATGTAGGCAGAGTCGCCGTCATCGTCTTCCCAGCAATATTCGTCAGTGTAGGAATAACGAACGCGGCGAGCGACGGTGCCGTCGGTGTTGGCGACGCAATCTTCGAGCTTGGCGGAATTCATGCGGCGCTCCATGTCCACGAGGCGGAAATTGCCGCCGTTCCCGCCGCGAGTTTCCTCGGCGGAATCGTCCAAAGAAGCGACAGCGAGCATCGGCGCGGCTTCGTCCGCAAAATCAACGACGGTCTCGGTTTCGGCATCGGCGAGCTTCGGTGTTTTTGGCAAAACGGAATAGCTCCACACGCCCAGCCCGACGGCGCAAACCGCCAGCGCCGCAGATGCCGCGACGCGGCGCAACGGGAAACGAATCGCGTTCCCGCGAGCCGGCATCGGAAGAGCGTTGTTCTTTTCCGCGGACAATTCGGCTTCG
>CAVEBA010000019.1:0-5821 GCA_963613695.1 Sphaerochaetaceae bacterium | reverse complement strand
GCTTCGACGTTCCCGAAAAAACGTTCCGACGGCGCAATCGGGCGCAAACCTGCAAGCGCGCGCTCCACATCGGAATAATCTTCCTGTTCGATTTTCGGCATATGGCAAATAAATGATTTTTCTGTTGATACGATCCCGCGATAACGTGTTTCAGCGACTGATCGTTTTTCTCAAAGCCGCAAGCGCATATCGGTATCGCGATGCAACCGTGTTCTGGGAAACTCCGAGCTGACGGGCGATTTCTTCAAACGTCAGCATCCCCCAAATTTTCATAACGACCACTTCCCGCTGTTCGGCGGGAAGGGATCGGACCGCTTTCTCGAGGTCTTGTGCGACCTCGCCCTCTCCGGGCTCAAAAAACGTCACTTTATCCTCGAGCTCGTAGGCCTGCGTTTCGCGATTGATTCGGCGCGTTCGGGAACGCCCGTAGTCAATCGCCGCCCGCCTGACGGAAGTAAGAATAAGCGCGTTCGGATTTCCCGGCAGATGCCGCTGATTTTTCCAGTAGCGCACGAATGCGTCCTGCAAAATATCCTCCGCCTCTGCCAAAGAACTCGTCCACTGCCGCGCGCACAAAAGCAGACGACGCCCGTGCTCCTTAAGCCAGTCGCGCCATTCGTCCTGCTCTGTTTTGTCGCCGGTCGCGTGCACTCTAATCTTCGTTGTTGAATTACGAAAGAAGCGTTCCCGAAGTCCGCTTTTGTTCAGCCGTCTTGTTTTTTTTCAAAAATAAAAAAAGCGTTCCCGCGGGAACGCTTTTTTCGGAGCGCGAATCAAGCGGCGGATTCTGCCGCTTTTTCCTCTTCGGTGGCGCCGAGCGTTTCGCCGACGGTCGGGTGCACCTTTTCCATGATTTTTGTCTGAATCTCATCCAGCACCGCCGGATTTTTTTTCAGATAATCTTTTGCGGCTTCGCGGCCCTGCCCGATGAGATTGCCGGCGTAGGAAATCCACGCGCCTTTCTTTTCGAGAATCTTGTGCTCGACGCCGAGGTCAATCACCGATCCCGTGCGCGAAATGCCTTCGTTATACATAATGTCGAACTCGCATTCCGTGAACGGCGAGGCAACTTTATTTTTCACGACTTTGATTTTCGTGCGATTGCCGATGACCTTGCCCGACGGTTCCTTGATTTGCCCGATGCGACGAATATCCATGCGCACCGAGGAGAAAAACTTCAACGCGCGCCCGCCCGGCGTCGTTTCCGGAGAGCCGAACATCACGCCGATTTTTTCGCGAATCTGATTCGTGAAAATGCACAAGCAATTCGATTTCGCGATCGCCGCCGTGAGCCGGCGCATCGCCTGCGACATCATGCGCGCCTGCAAACCGACCGTCGTGTCGCCCATTTGCCCGTCGAGCTCCTGCTTGGAAACGAGCGCCGCCACCGAGTCGAGCACGACAACGTCCACCGCGCCCGAGCGAATCAGCGTTTCGACGATATTCAGCGCGTCCTCGCCGCTTTCCGGCTGCGAAACGAGCAAGTTTTCCAAATCCACGCCGACAACTTTCGCGTAGCGCGGATCGAGCGCGTGTTCGACGTCGATAATCGCCGCCGTGCCGCCTTCGCGTTGCGCTTGCGCGATAACGCTAAGGCAAAGCGTCGTTTTACCGGACGATTCCGGACCGTAAATTTCAACGATGCGCCCGCGCGGAAGCCCGCCGACGCCGAGCGCGAGGTCGATCGCGACCGATCCCGTGGAAATTGTCGTTACGTCCATCTTCGTCGCGTCGCCCATGCGCATGAGCGTGCCTTCGCCGTAGGTTTTATTGATGGCGGAAAGCGCGAGTTCGAGGGCTTTTTTCGTGTCGGAGACGGTTTGTTTTGAAGGTATTTCTTTTGCCATAATTTGAAAAATTTCGAGGCTTCCAAGAATGCCGTTTTCCGGTGTTCCCGCAATCAAAATTTCGGCGTTCCCGCGCGATGCTGCGCAAAGCGCTCGCCAAATTCGTTTTTTCCGCCTAATCTTCCCGCCGTTATGAAAGCCTACATTCTTATGGGTTCCGAATCCGACATGCCGCACGCGGAAAAAATCGCCGCCGGGCTCAAGGACGAGGGCGTCGATTTCGAATATTTCGTGCGTAGCGCGCACAAAGATCCCGTGGGCGTCTTCAATTTCGTGAAGGCGCACGATGACGAGGCAAAAGTCCTCTTCATCACGATTGCGGGGCGTTCCAACGCGCTCTCCGGCGTCGTTGCCGCGAACTCGAAAAAGCCCGTGCTCGCGTGCCCGCCGTTCAAGGACAAGCTCGATTTTCTCGTGAACATCAATTCGACGCTGCAAATGCCGTCGAAAACGCCCGTGCTCACCGTGCTCGAGCCGTCGAATTGTGCGCTCGCCGCCGCGCGCATTCTGAAAAACTAAGGAAAAAATTCCCGCTGTAATTTTTTCTTTTCGTTTTTCCGATGAAACAGATTCGTCTCAAACAAACGGCGCGACCGCCGCGCGTAATTTTCGGGCATCCGTGGGTTTTCGCCGGAGAAATCGAAACGCCCCCGCGCATCGCCGGCGGCGACGCCGCCGAATTGCTCGACGCACGCGGACGCTCGCTCGGAAGCGGAATCTGGAACGGCAAATCGCAAATCGTTTGGCGAAAATTTTCTTCGGAAAAACGCGAATGGGACGAAAATTTTCTCGCGGGAACGCTCGCGCGCGCCGTCGCAAAACGCGTTCCCGCGCCCGCATCGCGCCGGCTCGTTTGGTCGGAGGCGGACGACATTCCGGGGCTCGTCGTCGATCGTTTTGAAGACGCACTCGTCGTGCAAGCGCTGACGGCGGGAACGGACAGGATGTTGCCGTTCATCGCGAATTGGCTCGACGAAAATCTTTCGCCCTCGGAAATCATTTTCCGCAACGATGCGCCCTCGCGGCGCTTCGAGGGGCTGAACAATTCCATTTCGTTTTTCAAAAACAAAGCGCACGTGCCGCGTTGGTTCGCGATTGACGGCGTGCGCTATTTCCTCGATCTCGCCAACGGACAAAAGACCGGATTCTACCTCGACCAGCGGGAACAGCACGCGAACGCGGCAAAATACGCGCGCGGGAAAAACGTGCTCGACGCTTGCTGCAATCAGGGCGGATTTTCGTTTCAATGCGCCCGCGCGGGAGCGGAAAAAACGCTCGGGATCGACGTTTCCGCACCCGCAATCGACGCCTGCCGGCGCAACGCCGAGGAAAACGGTTTCACGAATTGCGCATTCGAAACGGCAAATATTTTTGACTGGTTCAGCGAAAATCGGGAACGCCGTTTCGACCTCATCGTCCTTGATCCGCCGCCGTTCGCGCGCACGAAAGATGCGCTCGCGGGAGCACTGCGCGGCTACAAGGAGCTGAATTTGCGCGCGCTGAAAATGCTTTCGCCCGGCGGCGTGCTCGCCACGTATTCGTGCTCGCAACGCGTCGGCATCGAAAAATACATCGACGTGCTTTCCTCGGCGGCGCACGATGCCCGCCGCAACGTCGTGATTAAAGAAATTACGGGGCAGCCCGAAGACCACCCCGCAATGCTGAATTTCCCCGAGAGCCGCTATCTCAAAGGGTTGATTCTCCGCGCGGAATAATCGCGCGGGAACGCATTACGCTTTGCGCAACGCGGAAAGAAGCGGAGATTTTTCCACGCCCGCGACACGCGAGCCGGGTCCCGTCGTCACGTTGAACGAAATTCCGTGCTTGGTGAAATTCAAATTGAACTTGCGGACGATCTGATTCACGCCGGGAGCGACTTCTTCCTTGCGCTCTTTCATCGCAACGATGAGCGCATCAATCTGTTCCGGCGTCGAATCCGGAAGCGCGAGCAACTTTTCGCGTGCGGCGGCAACGGCATCGTCGCCCTCGACAATCGCGTTCCAAAGCAGAATCGCAACATTCATCGCGCCGCGAATCGCCGTGTGATTGCCGCCCGCCTGCGCAAGCACGGGACGGGAAAAATCGATGACCATGTTCGCGATGTTCGGGCGGGAAGGATCCGCCGCGGGAGCAGGAATCGCCTCCGCGCGCTCATTCAGCAAAACTTCGTAGTGATAGCCGACCTCGCGGATTTTGTTCGAGCCGAAAGCGCCGACGGTTTTCTTGCGATTAAAAGAAGTGGACATTGTATTTTTTCCTCTAAAAAAGTTTGTACGGGAACGAAAATTTTCCCAAAAAAATCAGCCCGGAGGCCACGCGAGCTTGCGCCCGCCGAGCAAATGCACGTGCAGATGCGGAACCGTTTCGCCGGCGTCCGCGCCGCAGTTAATCACCGTGCGAAAACCGCCGAAAAGCCCGCGCTCCGCCGCAATTTTTCCCGCAACGACGAGCAAATGCCCGAGCGTTCCCGCATCGGAATCCGTCGCCGCCGAAAGCCGCGCAATCACGCGCTTCGGAATGACGAGCACGTGCGTCGGCGCCTGCGGATTGATGTCCTCGATTGCGAAGCAAATTTCGTCCTCATAAACCATTTTGGACGGAATCTCGCGATCCGCGATTTTCTGGAAAAGCGTCTTCATTCTTGGGCGTCGATGTTGCTTTCTTTTGCGCGGGAACGCAATTTGAATTTTGCGCGGGAACGGTTTTAGAAGTTGAAAAGGTTTAGATGTTTAAAAGTTTAGGAGTATCGTGCGGTTTTTGCCTTCGGCAAAAAAAAACGGCACAACCTCTCGACCTTTTTAACCCTTTTTTGCTTTCGCTTCCCGGCGTTCGCGTTTCGCGGCACGAGCGCGAACAAGCCGTTCCCGCGATTTTTCCCGAAATTTCGCTTTCGCCGATGCCGTTGCCAAATCCGTACGCGCACCCTGCGGCATTCTCAGCCACGAGGAATCGTAAAAAACACCCATTTCCCGCAATTTTTCCGCTATCAGCGAACGCACCAACTCAGAAACATTCTTGCCTAAATCCTGTGCAAGCCGCTCCGTCAGAGCATAAAGCTCCGGTTTCAGCAGGACGGTAAGGCGTTTCGGTTTCATCTGTCAAAAGATTGAACGTCCGCAAATTTCGTCGTTCAAGGCAAGAGGCGTTCCCGCAAAAACTTTTTCTTGACTTTATTACAACGAAGTATTGAATTGCGTTTATACGTAAAACACACAAAGTAAAAAAAAGCATATGAAAAACATCATCACTATCGGTCTCCTCCTCGCCGCGGGAACGACGCTTGCGAATGCAACTCCCGTTGCTGAAAAAGACATGTTCTCCTCGGAGTTTTCGTGGACAAGCAACTCGAACCGGAGCGGCAGAACGTTCGTCATCGATTCTTCCGGCGACACTTGCACGCTCACAAATTCTAACTGGTCGCAGTCGTGTGCCTACTACGAGTTTTCCGATTCGCTTACGGTCGGAATTGGAGAAACGCTTAACTTCAGCTTCGACATGAACGTAAATCATCTGAAAGGAAGCTTTACCTTCACGTTGCAGAGCGACGATCTCAGCATTGCGATGGGGAAAAACTACGACAGCGAAGCTTTCAACTACGGGAAAACATCTGATGTTTCCAAGTCTGTCTATCTGTTTCAAAGCGGCGGAGTAGGCACGGATTCGGGAGCAATAACCAGCGGCGTTCAAAGCGTTGACGACTTTTCAATTGTTGCAAATTCGAAGTTTACGGTTTCCGGGGAAATCTCCGCGCCGAGCGCTTCGGGAGAAAACTTCACGCTGAAACTCATAGTGGGCGACAAAGAAGTGAGCTCGTTTGATTTGGGGACGAGCTCGTTCTCGCTCAAAAAATTGGGATTTTACGGAGACGGAGCAAACAATGTGGGCACGAACGTAACGTTCTCGGACTTGAAAATATCCGTCGTTCCCGAGCCGTCGGCGTTCGGCTTGCTCGCGGGCGCGGGAGCGCTTGCGCT
>CAVEBA010000018.1:0-16063 GCA_963613695.1 Sphaerochaetaceae bacterium | reverse complement strand
CGGGAATCAACAGGCGCGAAGCGCCGAATCAACTTTTCAACTCCTCAACTTTTTTCGCGTTCCCGCGGGAACGCGAAAAAAATCAGCGCGTGAAGAGCACCTTGCCGTTGCGTCCGCCTTCGAGGGCGCGGGCGATTGCGGCGGAGTAATCGGAGAGCGGGAACGTGGCGTCCACCGCCATTGTGAGCGTTCCCGCGCGCATCATTTCGAAAATTTTCGCGAACGTTTCCGCGCGTGTCTCGGGCGAAGCGGAGCGGCTCCAACGGTCCATCCAAAAGCCGCGCAGGCGCAAATCGTTGAAAATAAATTCGCGCGTGGGGAAGCGAATGAGATCGCCCGTCATGCCGCCGAACGTGACGACCGTTCCCGCGAAGCCGACCATGCGCGTAAGCCGCGCCGCGCTTTCGCCGCCGATGGAGTTCAACGCGAGTTTCGGCAAATTCGGCTTTCCGCCGACGATTTCGACGATTTTTTTAATCGAATCTTTTTCCTCGGGCAAAACGGCGTCCGCGCCGAGTCGTTTCAAAATCGGTTCCCATTTTTCGACATTGCGAACGAGCGAAACCGTGCGCAAACCGAGCGCGTGCGCGATTTGCACGAGGCATTGTCCCAGCGCCGAACTTCCCGCGTTTTGCAAAACCCAATCGCCGGGGCGAAGCTCGACAAAATCGTGCAGGATACGCCAAACCGTCGGCGGATTGATGAACGCCATCGTCGCGAGCTCGGCGGGAATATCTGCGGGAACGCGTTCCGCTTCCGCCGCGGGAACGTTGATTGCGCCGCGCCACACGCCGGCGTCCTCGGGCATGCGCACGCGATCGCCGACGGCGAACCCGCGCACGTTTGCGCCGATGGCAGCAACGCGCCCGACGCCCTCGCGCCCGGCAACGGCGGGCAACGCACGCAAGCGACCGTATGTGCCGCCGATCATGCCCATGTCGGACGGATGCACGACGGCAACCTCAAGCTCGACGAGAATTTCGTCCGCCTGCGGCGCGGGAACGTCGATTTCGCGCAGTTTAAGCACGTCGAACGGCTTTCCGGTTTCTTCGTAGACGAGGGCTTGATATTTCATACGTTAAAAAAAAGAAAGCGCGTTCCCGCGAGGATTTGTCGAGCTGTAGGAAAATTTTCAGTGCGCGTGTGCGGCGTCGCGCGCGGCTTTTTTCTTGTCCCACTTGCGCACGGGATCGGGAATGACGCCGCCGAGTTCGTAAAGTTTTTTCTTGTCGTGAATGAGCTCTGCGCGAGAAAAACCGTTCAGCGAATATTCGCCCTGCAACACGATTGCCGCCTCGGGGCAAACTTCCTGACACATGCCGCAGTAGATGCAACGCAACATGTTGATTTCGAATTTTGCGGGCGCTTTTTCGATGTGGTCGTTCCCGGTCGCGGGATCGATTGCGCCGGGCGTGATGCGGATTGCCTTGGGCGGGCAAACGAATTCGCAGAGCTGACACGACACGCACTTTTCGCGCCCGTTTTGGTCTTTCACGAGCGTGGGCACGCCGCGGTAGCCTTTCGGAATCACGGGACGCTCGAACGGATATTTCAGCGTTACCGGCTTGCGGAGCATGATGCCGAGCGTAATTTTCATTCCCGCGAGCACCTGCGGCAGATAAAGTTTTTCCCACCAACGCAACGGTTTGCGTTCAATGACTTTGATGTTTTGCGTAGCCATTTGAAAAAAATCGAATTTGAAAATTGAACGTTAACTTACTTCAAAAGCGTATCGTAAATTCCGAAGAAAACGAAATACGCAACGGCGTTCGCGATCGCAAACGGGAGCAGAAGTTTCCAGCCGATGCGCATCACTTGGTCAAAGCGGAAACGCGGTACCGTCCAGCGAATCCAGATAATCACGAAAAGCATGAACACGACTTTGACGACAAGGCAAGCGATGCCGAGAATCGCCGCGGGAACGCCGGTGAGCCCGAACGTAGG
This sequence comes from Sphaerochaetaceae bacterium, assembly GCA_963613695.1. Classification (GTDB taxonomy): domain Bacteria; phylum Verrucomicrobiota; class Verrucomicrobiia; order Opitutales; family UBA953; genus Spyradosoma. The sequence continues at coordinate 14,119 of CAVEBA010000018.1, read as the reverse complement.
CAGGAACGGGAACGCGTGCCAACCGCCGAGGAAAAACAGCGAGAACAGAATCGAACCCAAAATCATGTGCAGATATTCGCCCGTGAAGAAAAGCCCGAACTTAAACGTGCCGTATTCCGTGTGGAATCCGCCGACGGTATCCGTTTCCGATTCCGGCATATCGAACGGCTGGCGGTTCATTTCCGCGAGAAGCGCGACGAAGTAAATAATCGCCGAGAGCGGCGCGAGAATCACGTTCCACCACGTGCCCTGTCCTTTTACGATTTCGAAAAGCGAAAGCGGGCTGTCCGACGAACCGGCGGTAATCAGCACGACGGGAAGAATCGAGAGCACGAGCGAAAGCTCATACGAAATAAGCTGCGCGCTCCCGCGAATGGAACCGAGGAACGGATATTTCGAGTTGGACGCCCAACCGCCGATCACGACGCCGTAAACGCCGAGCGAGCTGATCGCGAACATGAACACGAAGCCCGGCGACATGTTGCAGAGCATCAGCGCCGTTTCTTTTCCCGTTTCCGGATCGATGTAGCTCGTGAACGGAATCATCACCATCGTGATGAGCGCGGGAGCGAGCGCGAGGCACGGCGCGAGGCAGTAGTAAAATTTGTTCACATGCTCGGGAACGGGTTCTTGGCGCATGAAAAGTTTGCCGCCGTCCGCGACCGGTTGGATAAATCCGCAATACGTCAAAACCTTGCCGAGAACCGGAATCGCGGCGATGAGCGGCATCGTCGTGATGCTCGGACCGACGCGCCCTTGCGCCCACGCCGCCGTTTTGCGTTCGAGCAAAACCGTGTAAAGGCAGCAGCCCATAATCACGAGCACGACGGCGACGGCGAAAATCGCTTTCAGAATCAGTCCGGTCGTTCCCGCGTCGGGAAGCCACGCTTCGTCCGCGCCCCAGTCTTTGAGAATTTCAAGAAGCCCTTGTGCAAATTCGTTCATTGTTTTTCAAAAAAATTCTGAGATTAAAACGTTTTTCGGGGAAAATTATTTCTGCGGTTTCCAAACGAGCGAACCCGTTTCCGGGAACTCGATTTTCGCCCACGGCGAAGCGTCGAGCAACGTTCCCGTGTCGGGAATCGATTCGAAACGAATTTCCGCGAGCGCGGGGCATTCCGCGCGCAAACCTTCCCAAACTGCGGGAACGGAAGCGTCCGTCACCACGCTCGAAGATGCGCGCGCCGCCAACGCGGAGAGCAACGCCAAATCATCCTCCGTTCCCGAAATTCCGGGAACGGCAGGCTCGAACTTTTGCAAGCGGAATTCCTGATTGACGAACGTTCCCGCCTTTTCAAAAACGGTGCGTCCCGGCAAAACGACCGATGCGCGTTCCGCCGTTGCATTTTCCTGCGTGCCGAGGAAAACGATTTCGACTTTTCGCAGCTGTTCGTCGGAAAGCCCGAGCGCCGATAAATCTTCGCCGCAAACGAAAACCGTGCGGACTTCGCCCGCGTCAATTTTCGCCGCCAGCGCAGAAACTTCCGCCGAGGCAAAATCCGCAACCAATCCGGAAACGAGCGCGCCGCGACGATTCGGCGAACGATCTTCGGAAATCAACAAACCGTCGTTTTCGCCAAGCGTTTTCGCGAGATAAACCTGCCCGTGCGTTGCCGCGACGAGTTTTTTCAGCGCAAATTGTTCTTCGAGCGACATTTTTCCCGAAGCCACAAACGCGGGAACGCCCTCGCCCAAAAGCGCGAGCGCCGCATCCGCCGCTTCGTCAAACGAAACTTCGCTTTCCCCGCGACGAAAAGCGCGAATGCGCGTTTCCGCATCTACGGTTTTGTAAAGCATGCGCCCGGAATCGCTCATCCACGCCACGTTCACCGCATCGTTTTCGCGCGGCGTGATGCGGTAAATTTTTCCTTCCCGCGACCAAACGGTCGTGTTCACGCCAACGCTGGATTCGGTGCAGATGCTTTTCGTTTTTTTCAAAAACCAAACGCGCATCTTGAAGCGAAAATCCTTGCTCGTCATCGCGCCGACAGGGCAAACGTCCACGACGTTCATCGAGTAATTGCCGTCGAGTTGCGTTCCCGGGAAGCAATCGATTTCGCAATGCGAACCGCGTTGCGTAACGCCGAGAATCGAGCGCTTGAGAATCGTGTTGCAGAAACGAACGCACCGCGTGCAGCGAATGCAACGCTCGCCGTCATACATGACGCGCGGACCGATGCTTTTGTGCTTGGGCTTTACGTTTTTCGCATCGCGGTAACGCGACGTGCCTTTCCCGTATTGCGCGGAAAATTCCTGCAACGTGCACTCGCCCGCCTGATCGCAAATCGGGCAGTCGAGCGGGTGATTCGCGAGAAGAAATTCCGTGACGCCCTCGCGGCTCGAAACCGTCAGCTTCGAATTGAGCTTCACGTGAAGCCCCTCGGAAACCGTCGTCCCGCAAGCAATGGCGGGCTTGGGCATCCAGCCGATTTTTTGCTTTCCGGTCGCTTCGTCCATCACGGGAGCGCCCGTCGCGCGGTCGCGCATCGGCATGCCGATTTCCACCAAACACATGCGGCAACTGCCGACCATGGGCAACTTCGGGTGGTAGCAGAAGTGCGGAATCTCAATCCCGAGCGAATGCGCGGCATCGATGAGGTTCTGCTTGGCGGCAACGCGATAGTCTTTGCCGTCGATGTTGATGGTGACGAGATTCGGTGTGTCTTCTGCCATTGGAAATTCAAAAAAATGCTTCCGTCAAGACTATGCTTTTCCCGCTTTCCCGCAAGCAAATAGAAGCCCGCATCACGCGGCAAAAAAATCACGTTCCCGCGGCCGTTTATTTCTTACCCCCCCCCCCTTACGAACGCCCCGAAGCGGCGCCGCATAATGTGCAACCGCGCGAGCACCCAGCCCCAATCGAAACATTCGTTCGGGATGCCCCATTCTTTCTGCAAACGCAAGCGATCCGTCGCCTTTTGCACGGGCGTCGGCATTTTTCCGCCGATGTCAATCGCCTTCAACGCGCCGCTTTTCACCTCAAAAATAAAATTTCCGGGATGCGCGTCCCCGTGCGTCACGCCGCATGCGTGAAGCGTTGCGATAATGTGCCGGACTTTCTCGCACAGCGCATCGCGAACTTCCTGCGGGAACGTCGAACACGGCTCGCCCTCCGCATATTCTTTGAAGAAAAACGAATGCCGCGTGCAACCGAATCGCCGAGAATCCGCCACGCAAAACAATTCCGGCGCTCCGCGAAATCCACGGGAAAACGCTTTGTTCAACGCGCGCATCAGACGAAACGCATTGCTTCCGAAGAAAAACGACTGCGCGAGATAGTCGAACCGATGCCGATCGCGTTTGTCGAGTTTCAGCACATAACGCTTGTCGCGAAACTCGACCAGCCAACAGCGACAGCGCCCGTCGTGAATCATTCGCACAACGCAAGTCTCGCCGGAATCGTCGTCCGCGCGAACAAGAATCGGCTCGCCGGGAGAATTCGCCGAAACCGGGCGTTCCCGCGAACGCTCGTTCTCCGCGTCCGCACCGCGTTCCCGCGCGGGAACATCGGGCGAAAATCGACGAATCAGCGCACGAAAAATTCCCGACATTCCGTCGGCAGACGCTTTTCGCAAAATGAGATACTCGCCCAATCGTTCCTTGACGAGCTTGCTTTCAGTTTTTTTGTGAAGTTTCATGGATTATCGTGCTCAAAATTAGAACGCGTGTTCTAATCTAAACACAAAACTAACATTCTGTAAACTTTTTCTAAACAAAACTCACCGAACGCCGAAAATCGCGTTCCCGCGCGAAAAAAATCAACCGTTTTTGCGGGAGCGTGCGCAGGTCGCAAGCTCATCGGACGCAGGAACGCGCATCGTTTTCCCGTTGCGCCATACGATGACGAACTGTCCAAGCTTGCTCTTTTTCTCCAATTCCTCACGCACGGCGCGATGCAACGCCCGTACGCCACGACGAACGAAATCTTCGTCTTCGCTTGACTGGACTTTTGTCTTCATCACCGAAAGTTTTTCACGATCTCCTCGTAAAGTGAAGCGTTTTCGACGGTCAGAAGCCCGTTCTTCGTCGAAAAAATCCGTTCCCGTTCAGAACGCGAATTATCGTAGCAGACAACGTAGTTGCAGATTGCACAAAAACGCCCCAGATTTTTCAGAGTCCGCTCATAACGTCTTAAGACAACGTCTTCCGGAATACCATGTCCGCCCTGTCGAACACGCTCCAGTACTCGCAACTTTGAAAATTCGGCATTCGGAATCCATAAAAAATGCAGGACGATGCGCCAGCCTTGCGCTTTCCATTGTGGAATTTTCTTCAAGTAGAGATGCCCGGAAAGAGTCGTCTCGAATGCGAAATCTTTTCTTTGTTTGATTTTATCCTCCAACAGCTTCAAAAAAATTCGCCCGGCTTCAATTTGCACAGACTCCGGGCTCAGCGGAGCAAGCCCGAGGGCAATCATATCGGCGTTGATGAAATCCCCGATTCCCTCCTGCCGCAGATAAGTCAGCGCGAATGTCGTTTTCCCGGCGCCATTCGGTCCGGCGACGATATGAATCGTTGGGCTTTGTTTTCGTTCCGCTTTCACTAAACCGAGAGTTGATGAAAATTTGCCTCAACGCAACGATATTCCTTTAAGAAGCAGACATCGCGTTCCCGCGCGGAGTTGTGTCAGCGATTTTTCTTTTTTAGGTCGAGGATAACGATTTCGCCACCGGAAGCGGAAACGCATTTTTGAAGAAATTCCTGCGGGCGGGCGCGCACGGAGAAAAGGTAGAGTTTCGGCGTTCCCGCGCGGGAAAAAACGGCGAGCCAATCCGCTTCCCATTTGCGTTCCCGCGCGTCGCGAGCGTCCGGCGTCGGCGAATAGGAAGAATCGGCGAACACGGTTTTTTCTCCGCGGCGCTGACGGATTCCGTCGCGAAAATCCGAAAAAATGACGAGCGCGTCGTAGCGTTCCCGCGAAAAAACGTCGAGCCACGCGCCGGCAGTTCCCGCGGCGAAATGGTCGGCGTATTTGCGATGCAAAATGCGCGCGGCGCCGGAGAGCTTGGCGACGTCGGTCTCGTCGTCGGCGCGTTTTTTACGAATTCCGGCAAGAGTTTTTGCCTTCATATTTTTCCCGCCGAGAATTTCTCCGTCGCGCACTTCGATTCCCGTTCCGGAAAAAGCGAACACGTCGGCGTCGGGAAATTTTTCGTAAATTTCCTCTTTCACGGCGGGCAAAAAACTGCGCATTGATCCGGAGCAATCGAGGAAAACGGCGATGCGTTGCGCCTGAATTTTTGCGCCGAGCAAAGTTTTGAATTTTGCGAGATGATTTTTTCCGCCGCCGAGCCCGATTCCCGTTCCCGCGCCGAGCCCGCCACCGAAACCGGAATTCCCGGCGGCATCGTTGCCGGACGCGTTCCCGCCGAGTTTTCCCGCAAAATTTTTCGGCGCGGCGAGCTTCGGCATTTCCGGCAAGGCGAGTTTGGTCTTTGCCGTTTTAACGAGAATTTTCGGAGACTGTTTCGGCGGCGGGCGGTGCAGATTTTTTCGCGAAAAACTCTCGCGAACGGAAGCGCTTGCGCCGCCGGCTCCGGAGACAAATGTCGCAGGCTCCGTCGCGCGCGGAGAATCGTTTTCCGAAACAATCCAAAGCAACGCGCCCGCCATCAACGCAAAATGAAAAAGCGCGGACGCGATGAAACCCGCGCCGCCGATTTTTCGCCAAAACGCAGAAAACGCGCTCGGCGGACGTTCCCGCGCGGGAACGCCGAGAGCCGCCGAATGCGTTGTCGCCGGCGCAGGCTCTGCGGGAACGCCGTTCCCGCGCGGATTCGGCGCGGCGGGCACGGGAACGATGACCGGCACCGGCACGGGAACGGGAACGATTGCGACCGGCACGACAACGATTTGCGGCGGCGGATTCGGCGGCGAATCGGGCGCATTCCCGCCCGCCTCCGAAGTTGCGGGAACGCTCGGCGGGAGAGAAATCGGCGCTTCGGTGTCTTTCGACGGCATCGGGGCGTCAGTCGTTTTTTTGGAGTGTGAAAAAAATCTGCGCGTTGCGGGAACGCGGTTATTTCCGGAGGTTTTTGCGGAAACGCAGGAAACGAATAAGTTTCAGCACAACAAGTGCTGCGAACGCAAGCAGGAAAATTTCCGTGTCGGCGTTGTCGGCGGGAACGCCGCGCGGAAACGCGAGCACGGCGCGCGGCTGAAGACAATCTTTTCCCGCGACGACGAAAGTTTCCCAACCGTCATCGGCGGCATTCGACGCGGCTTCGGCGTTCCCGCGAAAATACGCGTCGAGGCAATCCGCGTCTGCATCGGGAGCTTCGCGAACGCGCGCGGGTTCGCGCCCGAACACGTCGAGAATTTCCGCTTTTTCTTCGCCGACGGAACGCAGGCTCCACGAAATTTTTTCCGCGAAAATAATTTCGGCGGGAAGAATTTCGCGCACGCGGCGCTCCCCGCGCAAAGAATTTTTCAGCGGAGCTTCATACAAAACGGAAACGACAACAGACTCGGAGCCGCGCGAAAAAATCGGCAACCAAACGGTGCGCGCGTCGATTTCGGGCGCGAGCACGATTTTCGCCGCGTTCCCGTTCACGAAAACCGCCTTGAGCGAACCGCCCTCCGGAAGCGCGATGCGCAACACATCGCTCCGCAACGCTTTGAGCACGACGCGCTCCTCGGTCAACGCCTTGTCGCGGGAAAATACGGTGTGGCGCGAAACGGATTCGCCGACGAAAGAATCGCCGTGCGCGTCCGACGAACAGGCGCGCCACTCGGCGAGCGTTCCCGCGGAAATCGAAATTTCGGCGGGATATTTTTCTGCGTATTTTTCGACGAACCATTCGCGTCCGGAAAGCGCACCGCGCAAATTTTCCGGCACGTCCGCCGCAGAAACTTTTTCGGGAGAATTTGATTTCAGCGCGGAAAAAACGTCCCCGCGTTCGACGGCGAGCCACGCGGTTTGGCGGTCGGCGTCCGCCACCGAAACGGAAACCGCCTGCACGTTTGCCGCAATCGGAAGCGCCGTGAAAAATTCTGCCGCGACGGCGACGTTCCCGCGAAGCGGTTTTGAAAAATTCACGTTCCAAAGTCCGGGCTCGGCGGGATCCGCGGGAACGAACGAAACGACGTCTTCGCCGGAAAAACGCACGGCGAGCGCTTCTTCCGGAAGCCGCACGCGCACGCTCGAACGCGCCACGTTTTCGATGTCGAAAATCATTTGCACGGAAGATTCCGCGTAGCGTCCGCGCGGAGAAATCCGATGCAACCACGAAACATTCGTGAACGGCTTGGACTCGAGCACCGAAAATTTCGGCGGTTCGCCGCGCGAGAAAAAGCTGAACGCAAATGTGGAACCGCGCCCGTCCGAAGCGGCATCGCGGAACGTTGCCGCGCCGGAAGAATCCGGACGCAGACGCAAACCTTCCTCGACGGAAACGGAAACGTTCCCGCGCTGAATTTTTGCGCCGGGGAAAGAAATTTCCGGAAACGTCCATTCTTTCGCGAGTTGCGGGAACGCGCCCGCGAGCACGACGGAAAATTTTTGCGCGTCCGCGAGCGCATTTTTCAAACGCATCGTGACGAGCGTCGAGCCGTCTTCACAAGGCGTTTTTGTCCAGTAAGCAAGAGCATCGCCGTTGATTCTTTCCACGTTGATTCCGGCGGGAACGCGGAACGGCAGGCTGAAAAGTTCCGCGCGGGAAACATGCGCCGACACGTCGATTTCGGCGCGAACGGAATCGCCGTTCACGAAGAATTTTTCTTCCGTATCGATGCGCAAATTCGGTTGCACGGCGGAAATTTCCGCTTCGAATTCGCCCTCGGCGCCGACGGTGCGAAAAGCGCGGCGCAAGCGCGCGTGCGTGTCCGTTTTCATTCCCGCGGCTTCGAGCGATGCGAGAAATTCTTCTTCGTCGATGGAAACGAGTTTGCCCGCGTATACGGCGTCCACCTGAATTGTTTCGTCCGTGGCGATTCCGATTGTGCGCACCTGTTCGTCGCAATCGAGCGCTTCGAGCGCGGCGAATTTTCGTTTTTCCGGCAAAAGGCTGAGCTGTGCCTGCGTGACGACGGCGAGGGAAAAATCCGTTGTGCGCGGCGCCGTGAAAAGCACGGTGAGCACGCCGGTTTCGCGATCAAAATTCCAACGGTGAATCGCGGCGCCCTCGACGCGGGAAACGGAAAACGGTTGCGGAATGCGAATGCGCACGCGGGAAACGGTTCCCTGCGCGGGAACGAAGCGCATCACGTGGCGCCCCTCGATGACGCCCGCCGCGGGAACGTAAAGATTATCGCCCGTCGCAAACATGCTGAGCGTTTCGCGGGAACGGTCGCGTTCCCGCGGATTCCAATGCACGGCGCGAGTCGCTTTCGGTTTGAAAACAATTTGCGCGAGCTGCGCTTTTTCGCCGTAGGCGGAAAGCCGGCACGTTACCGCGCCCTCGGCGGAAATCTGAACTTCCGAGCGCGGCAAATTCACGATTGCGACATCCGCCGCCGCCGCGCCCGAAAGAATCGGGAATCCGCGCGCCTGCTCGGACAACGCCAACTCATACGAAAATTTCGCGGAAAACGTTCCCGCGCGTTCGAGCACGACTTGATAAACATGCCCGGAATTTTCCGCGCGGCGGCGCTCCAAGCGCAACATCGAGTCGTCCGCTTTTTCAAAAGAAGTCAGCACGGCGGGCGATGCGAGCAAATCGAAACGATCGCCCGCGTAGCCCGTGACGCGAATGTCGCCGCGCGCAACGATTCTGTCCTCGCGCACGTCAATCGCTTGCGTGATGCGATCGGCGACATCGTGTTGTGCTTCCGTTTCCGCCGCGAGCGTGTGAATTTCGAGAACGCCCGCGCTCGCCGTTTCCGCGCGAAGCTGCGGCGAAACCTGCGCGGGAACGAGCAACGCCGCCGCAACGAGCGCCGCTCCCGTGCCGCCGAGCGGAATGCCCGGACGCGTATCCATAATTTTCGCGACGATGCGAATTAAGCTGAACGAAATGAACGCGGAAACTTCCGTCGCAATCGCCGCCGCGACAAACGCGGGAACGCGATACGGAAAATCTTCGAGCGCAAAAACACCCGCCGCCGCGTAAAGCGTCACGCGCCCGATCACGCGCAGACGCATTTGCCGCCGCCGAAACACCGTTCCGTAAAGCAGCAGGAAAACACCGGCGCAAAAAACGGCGACCACGCACCACGCGAGCGCCGAGAGCGTCGGCTCGTCCCCGCCCAAGAAATAAAATCCGCGCAACACGACATCGAGCTGCGCGCCCGGATCCGTCAGCCCCGCGCAAAGCACCGCCTCGCCGTATTGCGGGCGCACCGTTCCCACGAGCCACCACACGCACGAAAGCGAAAGCACGGTTCCCGCGATGAGCGACACCGAAAGACAAAGCCGATAGCGGGAACGCTTTTTCGCAAAATTCGCGCCGATCAACGCGCAAACCAAACACAGGAACGACGCGACGAACACCCAGCGTCCCTCCATAAAATGCTCGAAAAAGCGGTGCGCGAGCGAGGCGTCGAGCGAAGCGTTGAGCCGCCGCCCGGCGACTTCGACGCGCATCGTTTCGGAACTCGCATCGCCGAAACTCGTGAAAACCGTCCGCACGACGGGCGCGAAAACGCGCGGGAGCAAAATCCGCTCGTCATCGGACGTTTCCGCGCCGGGCACGGGAACGCGTTCCGTCCGCAAACTGATTTCCGAAGCATCTTTCGGGAGCGGCAAAATCACCGTGCCGTCCGCCTGCGGTTTTGCGCCCTCAAAAATAACTTTCGTTCCCGCGGGAACGCCGAGCCGCAATTCCGTCGCGCCGAACGAACGGAAACGGTAAACGATATCGCAGCTTTGTCCGGCGTTGGACGCGGCGATGCGCGCTTCCGTGACAACGATGTCGGCGGTTTTTTTCTCGTCGAGAAAACTTGCTTCGACGTTGAGCGTGAACGGGCGCTCTGCAAATTGATACGCGCGGAAAAGAATCGCGCCGCCGCGCTGGGTGTAATCCGAAACCGCATCGGAAAGCGGGAGCGCGGCGAGCGAGCGCACGGATTCCTCGCTCGCAAGCGTGAGCACGCCGTCCGCCGTGAGCAAAATCGTTCCCGCATCGGAAACGACGTCGAGCAAACGCACGCCGTCGAAATTTTGTTTTTCTCCGTTTTCGCGCGGGAGCTCAAAACTCGCGGAAACGGAAAAACGCTCGCCGTTTGACGGATTGAGCGAGACGACTGCGACGCCGTCCTCGCGCACACGCCAGTCGCGCACGTTTTCGCCGGAAACGGAAAGCACTTTTGCCGCCGGCGGGAACGCCATGCGCACGAACGGCACGGGAACGCCGCCCGTCGAATACGTGACGGCGAAATTGCCGAAAATTTTCTCGCGGTCGATTTTGTAAACGCAGGAAGATTCGCCGGCGAGCGCGATCGCGCGCACTTCCGGACGCACGGTCAGCGCCCATTCGCCCTCCCGAATGAGAAACGCAAGTTGCGGATCGGGCTTCGCGCGAGCGGCGTATTCGTCGGGCGCGACCTCGGAAAGATTTTCAAAATTTTTCGGAAGCAAACGAAGATTTTTCGACAGCGAAGCGATTCCGATTTTCCCGCTCACGAAATGCGCCTGCGGAAACAGGCACGCGCGCAAACGCGTATCCTCGCCGACTTTCGCGCCGGCGAGCTGACAATTCATCGCGACGGAATTTTTCCCCGAGACAGGCGCGGAAAAAACGAGATGCAACAGCCGATAGCCTTCGCGCCCGGAATCTTCCGAAATTTCGGCGCTCGCGACGATATCCGAATCCAACGCCGTTATTTCCAGCTCGGCGGGAACGAGAATTTTCATTTCGTAGAGCGGAGCATCGGCGACTTCAAACTCGAACAGCTGGCGGGAATGCGCTTTTTCGCCGTCGAAATTCCAACGCACGCGCGGGAACACGGCGAGCGCGGAGCGAATGAAATCGGCGCGCACGCGGAGCTTTTCCGTTTCGCTCGAAATGCGATAAACGGACGTTTCGTCGGCGGGAACGTCTTTTTCAAAAAAATCGCTTTCGCGCGGGAACGCGGAGGCGAGCACCTGCGTCATTCCCGGTTGCGGGAGCGCTTCGCAACGAATGCCGATGCCGTTGCGAAGCCGGAGAAATTCGCTGTCGCGCACGCAAACCGCCGAAAGCGGCGCGTTCGCCGTTCCCGTGCGCTCGGGCACGAAACGCAGCGGGCTAAGCGTCTCGGGAAATTCGCCCGTGCGCGTCTGCGAAACGATGCGCAACGTGTAATTTTGCGCTTTCGGACGGCTGAGCCGCACGAAAAGTCCGTCGGCGTTCCCGTCTGCCGATTTCACGCGATTCCACGAAAGCAAATCCTGCCCCTCGACGGAGAGAATTTCGCCCGTTCCCGCGGTTTTCAAAAAAACGGAAGAAAGCTCGCCTTGCGAAATCGTAAAATTCAGCTCGCTCTTTTGCTTGAGAACGCCGGTCGTAATTTGCATTTCCGAAACGGTGTCGAGCGAATACACGCCGGCGGAAAATTCCGGCGGCGTCGGAATGCTCGGGCGCCAACGCAAAACGAGCGTTCCGCTCGACGGCAAAAATCCGGAAAAACTTCCGCTCTCGTCGAGTTGCGGGATCGAAACATTGTCCGCCGCAAACACCGTGTCCGCCGGCATTCCTTTCAACGAATACGGCGCGACTTGCGCCACGGGAACGCTAAAATTCATGCGGCGCCAGCCGTCGGCGTCCGTAATTCCGGCGTCGAAACGCAAATCGACATCGAATTCTCCGCGCGCGGGAAAGCGCAGAGAATATTCCGAAAGCCCCGTTTTTTCATCGGTTTTCGCGAGCACGACGAATTCGTTTTTTTCCGGGAAATCGAGCAGCGCGGCGCAGCCCGTCAGCACGGAAACTTCGGCGCCGATTTCGCGCACGCGCGCCTTTGCCCGCATGCGGAAACGCGCACCGCTTTTTTCCACTTCGCCGACCAACGAAAAATTTTCGAGCGAAACGGGCGCGAGCAATTCGTTTGCGCGCGCGATGTCGAGCCGCAGAGACGGCGCGCCTTGAATCGCGTAATTGATTTCCGCGCGGGAACGCTCGCCAAGCGGGATCAGCCCGCGTTCCTGTTTCGCGTAGAGCCGCAAATCCGCCGTCGCCAAAAATTGCACGACGCCGAAAAACGCGGTCGAATCCACGCCGGAAAAAAGCAGCGGGGAAATCGTTGTCGGCAACTTCAACGGTTGCCGCCCGGAAATCGTCAGCGTAAAAGATTTTTCTCCGCCGAGCTCTTTCGGACGAATTTCGAGAAAAGTTCGCGTTCCCGCGCGGCGAATGCTCCAGTCTTTCACTTTTTCTCCGGAGACGCTGAAAATTTCGCCCTGCCCGTTCCCGAGCCCGAAAACTTCGAGCGAAACTTTGTCCAACTCGCCCTGCAACACTTCGACCGTGGCGCGCGCATTCACCACCGCCTCGCGCTCCTGAATGAAAAACGATTCGTTCAGCGAGATTTTATAAAAAAGTTTTTCGGGAACGCTCGCGGGAACGGACGACGCCGCGCCCGGATTTTCTTCCGCGAAAAGCGCCGTCGCGGAAATCGCGAACAAAAGAAAAAACGAAAAAAAGCAGCCGAGAAAATTCTTCCGCATGCGCTGAATTAAACACGTTTAGCGCGCGCTTTGAAATCACGAAAATGAAAAAACACGGCGCCGGAGCATCCGTGTTTTTTTCGCAAAAAAATTTGCGGGAACGCCGCCGCCTCAGAACGAAACTTGAAGCATCGTGCGAAACGCGAACGAATCGTCCGCGTGATCGCCGCTCCCGAAGTAATGACCGTATTCGACGCCGGCGGCGAGCTTCACGTATTTGTTGAAATAGTAATTCGCTCCCGCGTAATAAGTCGTCGCGTTGTTGTGCGCGCCGCTCGCGGGAACGCGGTTTTGGATATTCGCATTCACCTTGCCGGAATCCGTGTTCAAGTAAGTGAAACGCACGGCGGGTTCGAGTCCGCAATCGAGTTTGTAAGCGGCGGTGAGATTCACGCCGTAAAACGAATGCAGTTTCGCCGCGCTTTCGCCGTCGATGAGATACGCGTCCGCGAGCAGCGTCAGCCCGCCGTGCGTGTATTGCACGTAAGGCTCGATGCCGTAGACCGTGCCGAGATTCGACGATGCGCCGCGGTCGCCGTCGTCACCGAAATTCACCGTGCCGTTCAGCCCGAAGTAAAGTTTCGCCGTGTCGGAAAATTTCAGCGTGTAGCCGATATTTCCCGTGAACGCGAGGTCGTTGGAGCGCGAATCGTAATCCTTGTCCACCGCGTTCGTGAGCGAAACGCCGTAGTCGAACGCATCGCCGGCAAATTTTCCGTCCCAAAACACGCCGATGTGGTAGCCGGCGAGCCCTTTGGCGTATTTGTTCCCGCTGACAAAATTCGAATTGATCGAGCGCTCGAGGCAGAGGAATTTCGACGACGGCGAATATTCTTCGTGCATAAAATGCGTTTTCTTGTGCCCGACGGTCAGCGTTCCCGCGTCAAATTTTCGGGCGATAATCGCCGTGTCGATGTAATCGTTGTAGTTGCTCCCGCCGTTCGAACCGCTGTCAAATTCATAGACGATTTTCGCGCTCCAACCGTCGCCGACATCGGCGGAAACGCCGATCGTCGTGCGCCGCATCGAAAATCCGTTCTGGTCGGACGCGTTCCCGCCGCTCGCATTTGCGTAAATGTATTGCGCCTGCACAAGCCCGGAAACTTTGACTTTGATGTCCTCCGCAGACGGAAGCTCCGGAAGCTCGATGACGATTTTTTTGCCGCCGCTCGTAGTCGGTTCCTGCGCGGGAACGGCGGACGGCGAATCTGCGGCTTGCGCAAACGCGCAGAAAGGCGCCAGAGCGCACGCGATAACGGCAACGTGAAATTTTGATGAGGTCATGATTTCGTTCATTTCGGGGATTTTTTTAGCAGAAACACGCGGAAAAAGCAAAGCGCTTGCTCGTAGTTGCCGAAGGCAAAAAGTTGAGGAGTTGAAAAGGTTGAGGAGTTTATGAGTTTCGTGCGGTTTTTGCCTACGGCAAAAAAATCAAAATGCGGAGACGTGGACGTCTCCGCCCCCAAGAATTTTTGCCTACGGCAAAAATTTAAGGTGAGCGTTATTCACTATTCACTATTAATTATTCACTGAAAA
>CAVEBA010000017.1:0-16429 GCA_963613695.1 Sphaerochaetaceae bacterium | reverse complement strand
GATGCGAAGTCCGGCTATTATTTTTACCCGGAGGTGGCGGGAGCGCTCGATTTGAAATTGAAGCTGAATCGCGGTTCGACCTACGAGAAAAATGTTGTGCCGAGAAACGACATCAGCATTACAAAACACGGACTGAAAATTCCCGCGGACGCTCCGGATTATAACGGATTCGCTGAGGAGATGAGAAAAAGCGAAAAGGAATTTTTACGCGCGTTCTCCTCGTGATTTTGTGAATCGACGCGAATAGTTGCATTCCGTTTACCGCGTTCCCGCGAGGGCGGCGCGGAGTTCGAGCGTTTCGCCGGCAGCGAGATCGAGTTCGCGGAAGATGACGAAATTTTCCGTCAGCACGGCGGGAACGAGATTCGCGGGAACGCTTTTGGCGGGGTGCGCGTTGCGGTCGATGCGCGTGAGCGTCAGCGTTTCCGGGCGAATGCGGCGCGGGAACCACAGGCAAAGTTCCGCCTTGCGCGCTTCGCCGTCGGAGGATTTTACGCCGAGAAAAATTTCGGCGTTCGTCTTCCCGCTTTTGAAAATCCAACTTTTCGGCGGCGTCGGAGCGTCCGGCGCGAACTCGGCGGAAAAGAGCGGATCGCCGTAAAATGCGACAACGTCGCGGTCGTGAAATCGCCCGAGCGTTTCCTTGGAAATTTCCGCGCCGGTCGCCGCGAGCGCCGCGCCGATTTTTCGCAAGTCTGCGCCTTGCAGATCGGTCGCCGAGAGTGGCACGGGAACGCGCGTTGCGGCTTCGGGCAACGCCGCGAGCAAAATCTGATTCGTAAAAAACCACGCCTGCGCCACGCTCGCTCGCGCTTCGCCTTCTCCGTCGGGAATCTCTGCGCGACAGCCGTCGAAAAATCGCGTGTGCGTTCCCCAGCCCATTTCGCCGAACCAACTCGGCACCGTGTAGCCGACGAGCTGTTTCACGCCGGCGGCGGAAATCGCCGTGCACGCCATCGAATACGGCGAGCCGAAAACATCGCCGGCGAGACAGTTTCCGGCGGCGATCCAAATTTTGTCGCCGGGCGCGTCGGGAAGTTTTTTCAATTTGTGTTCGCGCTCGAAATCGAGCATCGCGGGAACGTTCCCGAGCGTCGCCGCGAACGCGGGCATCTGCGCTTTCGGCACGCGGAAAAAATGCGTTCCCGCGGACGCGAGCAAACCTTCGCCGAAAGGCATTTCGAGGTTAAACTGCGTCGCGTGCGATGCGGAGATGAAATATTGCGGACGCAGATTTTTCCACTGTTTCGCGAAAAGCTCCGTCATCTCGACGCCGGGCGCGGCGTTGCGTTTTTCGCCGGGAACGCCGTTTTTCGTTTCGATAAATTCGCGTGCGCCCCAATCGGTGATGAAAAAAGTTTCGCGGAAACGTTTTTGGTCAAAATTCGTTGTGCCCATCGCGCGTTCGAGACGCAGCGGGCGCGTTCCCGCGAGCTGCGCGGCGGCGGTCTCGCCGTCTTTTCCCGTGATGATTCCCCAGAGAAAATCGCCCCAGCGGTCATCGTTCATTTCGCGAGAAATGCGGTGCAATTTCGCAACGAATACGCGGTTGATTTCGCTCGGCTCGGCGACAACGGCGACGTAGCGCGGGTGCGCCGCTTTCAGCGCATCGCGTGCGCTTTCGACATCGTTCCCGCGCCACGTGACGAGCGTTCCCGCGTAGTGCGCGCGAAAATTTTCCGCCGCTTTGCGCCAGTCTTTTTTTGAAAAAGTTTTTTCGGAAACGAGCACAACGTATTCGCCCGGAGCGGGCATGAAATCTGCGGCGGCGAGCGCACGCGGTGTCTCTGCGGGTTCAGCCGCGTGCGCGGGAACGGCGACGCAGGCGAGCAGGGCGGAAGCGAGGAAAATTTGGGAAAAGGTTTTCATTGCGCGGAAAGATTTTTTTTGAAATTTGCGATTTCCGTCGTGAGCATTTTTCCGACTTCCGTTTTCGGCGCGGGACCGAGCACCTTGCGGGAACCGTCGCGCCCGAGCAGAACAAGCGTGTTGTCGTCCGCGCCGAACGCGCCGACGTTCCCGCGCCCGACGAGATTCGCCGCGACGAAATCGAGATTTTTTTCGACGAGTTTTTTTCGCGCGTAGGCTTCGATGTCGCGCGTTTCCGCGGCGAAGCCGACGAGAATCTGCCGCGACGTTTTTTTCGCGGCGAGCGTTTTGAGAATGTCCGCCACGGGCTCAAATTCGACAACCATTCCGCGCCCGTCTTTTTTGCGTTTGTGCGGTTCGTAATTTTTCGGACGAAAATCGCACACGGCGGCGGTTTTGAAAAGCACGTCGCAACTCGGAAATTCGGCTTCGGCGGCGCGGAGCATTTCCTCGCCGGTTGTCACGGGAACGAGCCGCACGCCCTCGGGCGCGGGCAACGCAACGTTTGCGGAAATGAGCACGATGTCCCAACCGCGTTCCCGCGCGGCGGCGGCGATTGCGTAGCCCATTTTTCCGCTGGACGGATTCGAGATGTAGCGCACGGGATCGAAAAATTCGCGCGTGGCGCCGGCGGTGATAAGCACTTTCATCGGGTGAAAATTTTCGTGAGCTTTGCGTGCGGCTTAGGCGTTTGCGTTCCCGCGAAGGCGGTCGTAGGCGTCGAGCAAATCTCCCGTGCGCGGGATCGCGATTTTGCGCGCGCCGGAATCCGTTGTTTCCAAATACGGATCGGGCGCGGAGACGAGGTCGAAAGGCTCTTCGGGCAGGTTGTCTTCGTCGAATTCGAGATCGTCGATCGGGTCCTGTTCGTCGAAAATCATCGTCATGCGCCGCGGCGAATCCGCGAGCACGCGCGCGGGATTTTCGACGCGATTTTTTTTCACGAGCTCGAACGTGCACGGGAAACACGCCTTGACGCTCGGTTCCTTAAATTCGTTGAGCCATTTGTTGGAAACGCCCTCGCGATTCGTCAGCAGAATTGTATCCGAAAAATGAATGCACGCGGCGAACCATTCCGCGCTCGCGGGAACGGTACTCGCAAAAGCGCAATCCGCAATCGTGATCACGCGCGCCACGTGCCAGCCGAGCCGTTTCGCGAGCAAAGCGAACGCTTCAATCTGGTCGACGGGATCGTCCTCGCCGTCGGTGAGAAAAACGGCGTTGTCGCCGGCATCGTGCGTTTCGCCGAGATCGACGGCGCCGTCGGCGTCAAATTTCCACGAGCGCAGCGTGAGCGCGGGAACGTCGGCGAGCGGCTTTTCGGCGTCGGCGTTGCGTTCGGGTTCGGCGATGTAAAGCGTGGTTTCGCCGTCGAGCCCGTCGCGAATCAAATCGGCGAGGATTGCGCGTCTGCCGCAATTCGGCGTTCCCAGAAACAGATAAGCGTTCGTCATAAAAAAATCGGAAAATCAAATGAGGTTTGCGCGCATTTGGTCGCCGGCGGCGAGACAGTAGGCGGCGGCGGTCGGCACGCGCAGAACGAAGCGTCCGAGCCGCGCGGGCAGGAAATTGCAGGCGCGCGCGGCGGCGTATTCTTCGGGCGAGAGATCGCCTTCGGGACCGACGAGCCAGAGAATTTTTCGCGGAGCGTTCCCGCGGCGCGAAGCTTCGATTTCTCGGCAGGAGCGCGAGTCCGCTTCAAGGCTCGCCGTGAGCCGGAGCGTTCCCGCGGCATCGGGCGCGGCGGAAATTTCCTTAAAAAAATCTTTCGCCGACATCACGGGAAAAATTTCGGGAACGAACGGGTTTCCGCATTGTTTGCAGGCTTCGACGGCGATGGCGCGCCAACGCTCGAGTTTGTGCGCAGCGCGGGAAGCGTCGAATTTCATTTCCGAGCGTGCGCCAAGAATCGGATAAAATTCCGCGATGCCGATTTCGACCGCCGCGCGGAGAATGTCGTCGGCGAGCGAACCTTTCGGAAGCATCTGCGCGAGCGCGAGCGTGCAGGCGGGCGGCTCACGGCGTTCCCGCGATTCGACGGCGAGCGTGAGCGCTTTCGGATCGAGCGCGAGCGGCGTTCCCGTCCACGCGTTCCCGCGCCCGTCGAACGCGGTGATTTTTTCGTCGGCGCGCACGCGCAAAACTTTGACGAGGTGAAAACTTTCCTCGCGGGAAAGCGTGAGCGTTTCCGCCTCGGCGGGAACGGGAAAAGGGTGGTAGGCGCGCATCATTTTTTATTTTCCGGCGCGAGCCGCTTCGTGCGCGGTTTTGAAGTGAAGTTTGACAAATTCTCCGAAGCGCGCGGCGCCGAATTTTCGGAAAATTTCCGTGGCGATTTTTTTTGCTTCCGCGCCGGAGCCTTTCGGAATCGGCGTTCCCGCGAGCTCGGAAATTTTTTGCAACTCGCGCACGTAGCACGCCCGCGCGACAATCGATGTGGCGGCGACCACGGGGTCGCTTTCCGCTTTGGTGCGCATGCGCAGGTCAAAATCGATTCCCGCTTTCGCGAGATTGCGTTGCACGATGGGCGATTTCGAAAACTGGTCGAGCAGTCCCCACGCGGGAACGCAGTCATCGCCGCGTTCGAGCGTTTCGGCGAGCGCTTCTTTCAGCGCGAGAAAATGCAACATGCCGAGGAGCGCGTTCAGATTGCCGTATTTCGCGTAAAGCTCGTTGTATTTTGCCATGCGGGCAAAGGCGACTTTGACGACGACGCCCGGCGTGGCGCGAATCATTTTTTCGAGTTCAAAAATCTTTTTGTCGCCGGCAATTTGCTTGGAATCGCGCACGCCCGCAGCGAGCCATTTTTCAACGGCGGACGTTCCCGCGACCACGCACGCGGAAACGACGGGACCGAAAAGATCGCCCTTGCCCGATTCGTCCAAGCCCGCGTGAAGCTCGAACCATTCCGGATTCAACTCCGCATCGTAGCCGAGCCGCGCAACGCCCGTAATTTGCGGCTCGAGCACGTTCGTCACGAAATCTTCCGTGCCCTTGCCCGCAATCACGACTTTGCCCGAAGTGTAGGCGACAACGTTCACGCCGTGCGGTTTCGATTTGTAGGAAAAAACGGAATACGGCGTTTCCGTGCTTTCGTAGGCGGAGTTGTTCGCACAGAACTCGCCCAGCTTCGCGATTTCGGCATCGCCGAGCGCGAGTGTGTAGTGCGCGATTTTTTTGCGTTCTTCGGGAACGCCCGCAGATGTCTTCGTCTTCGCCATAAAACGCGCGAGAGTTTATGCCGTTCCCGCGGGAACGGTCAAGCAGAGCCGTCGAGCTCGGAGAGGACGGCGAGCATCTGCGGGAGGAGTTGTTTTTTTCGCGACAGCACGCCGGGAAGAGAAAAAATTCCGTTTTCGTCGCGGTCGTAGTGCAGGCAACGCAGAATTGCCTCGTCGCCGACGGCGAAAAGGTCGGACGTTTCGCGGACGGCGTCGGTTACGAGCAGTCCGAAGAAATTGAGCGTTCCCGCGGAGCAGGCGTTGCGCATTTCTTTTTCGAGTTCGTGTAGGCGCAGGCGCAAGAGTTGGAGATTGGATTCTTCGACTTGCGCGAGCGCGAAACGGAAACGTCCGGCGGAGTAGTCTTTGCGGTCGCCGTCGATGACATCGCGCGCGCTTTTCGCGCTCAGCGGCGAATCGATGCGCATGAGGTCGTTCATCAGTTCCCGCGCGGAAACGCCGCAGCGCGTTTCGAGTTGTGCGCAGATTTCGCGGTCGAGCGCGGTCGTGGTCGGAGATTTGAGCATGAGCGTGTCGGAGACGAGCCCGCCGAGGAGGATTCCCGCCGTTTGTGCGCTTAGCGGCACGCCCGCTTCGCGAAACATTTTTGCGACGAGCGTGCAGGTGCTTCCGACGATGTCGCCCGTGAAGCGAATCGGGTGCGTCGTGCCGATTGTTCCGATGCGGTGGTGGTCTACGATTTCGACCACGGGCAATTCTTCGGCGCCGGGCAGGCGTTGCTCGGGTTCGTTGTGGTCGACGAGAATCATGCGGTAGGGCGGCGGCTCCGAAAGCATTTTTTTATAAACGACACCGCAGAGCGTTCCCGCGGAATTTACGACGGGAAAAAGCTCGGACGGCGAACGCAAAATGCGCGTGCGGAAATCGCGCAGACGGTCGTCGGGCGAGAGCACGAGCGTTCCCGCGGCGCTCATTTCCGCGGATTCAACGGGCATGGAAAATTTCAGCCGCCGCGTTACGGTCGCGGAATCGAGATTTGTTTTTAACACGGAAACGCCGCGCAATTTTGCCGCCGCGACAGCACCGCCCGGAATTTCTCGGCGCCCCGTAATGATGAGCAGTCGAATGCGGTGGTCGATTACTTTGCGGATAATTTCCGGGCGATCGCCCGTGATGACGACGAGATTTTTTCTGCGTTCGACGGGAATGTGATCTTCGAAACTCGCTTCGCGCATCGCCGCGACGTAGACGTCGAAATCCGCCACGGCATCGGCATCAAACGCGGCGGGCATTTCCGCGTCGAGCACGCGACACATGAGCGCGACGGAGCTGCGGATTCTGCGTCCGGCGAAACTGTCTTCGTCGCTCGTGCCGATGTTGAGCAGGCGGGAAAGAAGCGCGATTGCGGAGAGCATTCCGAGAAAGCGTCCGTTCCCGTCCGTCACGGGAAGTTGTTGCACGCCGAGTTCCCGCAGACGCGCGACGGCTTCGAGGAGCGTCGTTCCCGCGGAAACGGCGGGCGCGGGAACGCAGAGGTCGCTCATGCGCAGGTGAACGTCGTTGCGACGTTGCGGCGGCTTCACTCCGAAGCGGCGAAACAGGTGTGCCGCGCGTTCGGGAAAAACGCCCGGGCAAACGGCGATGTATTCCGCGTCCGGATTGAGCGTGCGGCGGAGTTCCGCCAGCGCGTAGGCGCTTGCGATGCTATCGGGATCGGGATTTCTGTGTCCGGAAATGAAAAATGTCTCGCGCATTTCGCAAAAAAGAAAAAAAGAGAGGTGCAGAGAAAATTCGCGTTTGGTTCTGCGTTGTCAAATTGAAATTCGGCATCGGCGCGGGAACGCGCGTGTTCCCGCCGCGCAAGGCGTTTCGAAAATTGTCTTTTTCCCGCGCGCTTCATCGGGTAGCCTTTTCTCCGAAAAAATTTATCCCGAAAAAAAAATACCGCCATGACATTTCTGTTTCGAATTTTCGTCGTTTCCGTTCTCGCATTTGCCGCGGGAACGCTTCTCGCGGCACCGAAAAAAGGCAAGGACATTTCGCTCGCGGAAGCGCTTGAATCCTCGCTGAAAGAGGGCACAGCCTTTTATCCCGAGTATCGCGACGAAATCAATCCGACGAAAAAACGCCCGGACAAGGTCATCGGCACGTGGAGTTGGGCGACGGCGGAAAAATCCGAAATGACCGAATTTCCAACGGAAAAAAATCCGTGGACGGATCCGGAAAAAATAAAAAAACTGATTTCCGAGATGGACGAATTTCTCTGCGGCGATCCGAAGAAAACGAAAGCCGCTCCCGCCGCCGAGGATTTTCCCGGCGTTCCCGAGGGCGAGGTCGAGTTGGTCGAGCGCCAAATCGTGATCGATCCCGCAATCGGCGATTGGCACAGCACGGGACTTTGGGCGCCGCCCGGGCAAAAAATCACGGTGAAGCTCGGCGGAAAAATTAAGGCGCCGATGTCGCTGCGAATCGGATCGCAGACGGATTTTCTTTCGTGGGAAATGCTCGAAAAACACCACAAAGGCGCACTCAAACGAATTCCGAAGCTGACGAATTCCGTCAAAATCTCCGGCGACGATTCGTCGCGGGAACGCCGTTTCGAGCTCGCAAATCCCATGGGCGGGCTCATCTACATCGACGTGCACGGCGTGCACAAAAAACTCAAACCCGTGCGACTCACGATTCGCGGAGGCGTTCCCGCGCCGCTTTACGTTTTCGGCGATCAGCCGACCAAAAAAGAAGGCTTCACGACTTCCGAAGCGTGGAAAGCACAACTCGAAAAATGCAAGGCGCCGTGGGGCGAAATCCAAACGCCGCGCCTTATTTTTACGCTCCCGCTCGACATGCTCAAACAAATGAAAATCCCACGCCGCGTTTGCAAAAACCTGCAACGCGGAATGGCGATGCAGGACTGGATCGTCGCGTGGGATAAGACGGAAGACCGCATCAATCGCCCGATGCGTTTCGTGCTCGACCGGCAAATTTCTCTCGGCTGGGGGCACGCCGGCTATCCCGCGATGGGCTACATGGCGTGGGGCAACAGCATTGCCACCGGCAAGCTGACCACCGACGGCGACTGGGGGCTGTGGCACGAAGTCGGGCACAATCACCAACTGCAAACGCCGTATTTTTGCATCTCGAGCGCGAATCTCACGGAAATCACCGTCAACGTTTTTTCCACGATCGCGCAAGTAATCGGTTGCGGAATTCCCTACGAAAAAGCGTGGGACGGCACGAGCATCGCCGAAAAAGATATGCGCGAATCCGTTGCCGCGTTTCTGACGAGCGAGGAGCGTTTCGCGCCGTTTGAGGACGGGCGCGTGAAACTTTATTTTTACGTCGAGCTCATGCGGGAACTCGGCTACGAGGCGTTCCGCGCGGCGGCAGTCGAGTATCAGACAAAACCTTTCGATTGGCTTCCCGATCAGGAACGTTGGGATTGGCTTCTGACAACGCTTTCCGAAGTTTCCGGAAAAAATCTCGCGCCGTATTTCAAGGCGTGGAAAATCGACGTGTCCAAACGCGCGATCGCTAAGGCGGAAAAATTCCCGAAATGGGATTATCTGGACGACTACCCGGCGCGCCTTACGAATCCGAATTACAAAAAGGATTCCGCCGGCGAAAACGGAAAGCGAAAAGCTGGAAGCGGAAATTAGAAATTAAAAATTAGGAGTTAGGAATTAGAAATTAGGAAGAAGCCGATTCAACTTCTAAACTCCTCAACCTTTTCAACTCCTCAACTTTTTTCGCCGCAGGCGAAAAACGCACTTCTCCGTTGCGGGAACGTTGCGAAAAAGATTTGATACACGCTCATGTTTGAAAGCCTGACCGACAAGATGTCCCACGCGCTGCGCAATCTGCGCGGGCTCGGCAAAATTTCCGAATCCAACATCGCCGAAGCGCTCGCCGAAGTGCGCACGGCGCTGCTTTCCGCTGACGTTCATTTTCGCGTTGCGCGGGAATTTTGCGAGCGCGTCAAGGCACAGTGTCTCGGGCAGGAAGTGCTTGCGAGCGTTACGCCCGGGCAAATGGCGGTGAAAATCATTCACGATGAACTCGTGCGTTTGCTCGGTGAGGATGCGACAAAATTTTCGCCGGCGCGTCCGCTCAAAATTATGCTCGTCGGCTTGCACGGGAGCGGCAAAACGACATCTGCCGGCAAGCTCGCGCGCTATCTGAAATCTCACGGGAACTATCGTCCCGCGCTCGTCGCGTGCGACGTGTATCGTCCCGCCGCGATCGACCAACTCGAAACGCTCGCGAACGCGACGGGAACGCCGTTTTTCTGTGATCGCGATTCAAAAGACGTTCCCGCAATCGGCGAAAAATTTTTGCGCGAAGCGCTGAATGCTTCCGCCGACCTCGTGATTTTTGACACGGCGGGGCGGCTTCAAATCGACGAGACGTTGATCGAGGAAATCAAACGTTTGCGGGAACGCGTTCAGCCGGACGAAATTCTGCTCGTCGCGGACGCCGCGCTCGGGCAGGAAGCGGTCAACGTCGCAAAACATTTTCACGAAGCGGTCGGGCTCACGGGCATTGTGTTGACGAAGCTCGACGGCGATGCGCGCGGCGGTGCGGCGCTTTCGATGAAAGCCGTCACGGGCGTACCGATCAAGTTCATGGGCACGGGCGAAAAGCTCGAAGATTTTTCGCCGTTTCATGCGGATCGCATGGCGCAACGCATTCTCGGCATGGGCGATGTCGTTTCGCTCGTCGAAAAAGCGCAGGAAACCATCGATCAAAAAGAAGCGGAGCGCCTCGCCGAGAAAATGAAAAAGGCGGATTTCGACCTTGAAGATTTTCTCGCGCAACTTCAGCAAATGAAAAAAATGGGTCCGCTGGGCGGCATCATGAAGATGATGCCGGGAATGAGCGGCATCGAAATCGGCGACAAGGAAGAGAAAAAACTCAAACGCACGGAAGCGATTATTCAATCGATGACGCGGCGGGAACGCGCGCGCCCGGAAATTCTGAACGGTTCGCGGCGCGCCCGCATCGCGAAAGGCTCCGGCACAAAAGTTTCCGATGTGAACGCGCTGCTGAAACAGTTTTCGCAGATGCGGCAGATGATGAAAATGCTCAAAGGCGGGAAAATGAAAGCGCTGATGCGCGGGCTCGGCGGAAAACTTCCCGGCATGGGCGGTGGCAAGTTCCCGTTCTGATGCGCGTTCCCGCGCGTTTGTTCGCGGCTCACTCCAACGCTTCCGCAAGAAACGAGAGCGCGGCGACAACGGCTTCGGCGCGAATTTCTTCGCGTGTCGTTCCCTTGGCGCAAAAACGTATCGAGCGCGTTCCCGCAGGCGTGCACAACCCGATGAAAACGGTGCCGACGGGCGTGTGTTTCGTTCCGCCGTCCGGTCCGGCGACGCCGGTCGTGCTCAGCGCGAAGTCCGCGCGAAATCTTTTCGCCGCGCCGCGCGCCATCTCGATTGCGCACGGTACGCTGACGACTCCGCTCCATTCGATCAACTCCGCGGGAACGCCGAGAAGCGTCGTCTTCGTATCCGTCGCGTAAGTAACGACGCCGCCGCGGAAAAACGCGCTCGCGCCGGGAACGTCCGTCAGCGTTTTTGCGAGCAGTCCGCCCGTGCAGGATTCGGCGACGGCGAGGGTTTGCCCGCGGGAACGCAATTTTTCGGCGACGATTTTTTCAGGAGGAAAATTCATTCGAAAAAACGATTTTGGAAATGTTTTCGCACTGCGGGAGCGTGCGGATTTTTTTCAAAATTCCGCGTTTGCGAAATTCGATCTGTTGCCGAACGACGGCGCTTTCGCAACCGACGACGAGCGTTCTCATGCCGTCGCGCAGTTCGGCGGGCGCGCAGCGCGATGCCAAATTTGCGGGAACGAGTTCCGCCCAGCGCTCGCGCACGATGCTCTGAATGCTTCCGCTGAAAATTCCGTGAGAACGCAACAGCCCGTCGATCATTTTCGCGGGAACGGAAAATTCGCGATTCGTCGTGAACGCGGCGTCTTCGATGCGCAGGCGTTTCCGCGCGAGCGTTTCGCTTCCGCTTTTTTTTGCGACGATTGTCGCGGGATTCGGTGTTTGCTCTTCGGGCAGTCCGCGCAAGGCGGCGAGCAGGTTGCGCGTGCTTCGGGAAAAATGCGCGCGGGAACGTTTTTCGCAGAGCCGCGTTTGCAGAAGTTTCGGGAGCTCGCGCAAAGATTCGATGACGGCGACGCGAGTTTCCGGCGGGGCGCCGTCGGGCGCGCGCGTCAGCCACACCGCTTCTGCGCCGCAAGCGTGCGCGGGCAAAATATCGGCGGAGAGCGAATCGCCGACGTGCAACAGCGCATCGCGCGGGATCTGCATTTTCAGACAAACGTTTTCAAACGCGCTCGGATCGGGTTTCGCGAGCCCGGTTTCCGAGGAAAGAAAAATTTCTTCGAAATACGTTGCGAGCCCGAGTTTTTTCAAAGCGTTGCGCCAACGAGCATCGCCGTTGGAAAGCGCAACGATGCGCAATCCGAGAAAACGCGCGGCGTCGAGCGCTTCCGTCGCGCCGTCGGCGAGATGCCAAACCGTCGCATCGGCGAGGCGCGCGTAAATACGTTTTTGCGCTTCGGGGAAAAGCGCAGTCGGCACCGTTCCCGCGAAAATTTCCCACAGCATCGCGCGCCAGTATTCGCGGGAACGCTTTTCCGATGTCGGAGAAAATCCGTTTGCGAAAGCGACGCGCACCGCCTGTTTTTTTCGCGCGTCGAACGTTTTCGCCGTCGGCACATCGCGCAATCCGAGTTCCCGCATCGTCTCCGCGCAGATTTCGCCGAGAGTAGGGCGGAATCCGAGCAGCGTTCCCGTGAGATCGAAGGAGATGACCTGAATCATTTTTTTTCTGAAAAATCGCGGGAACGTTCCCGCGCGCGCGAGCGTAAAAATTTAGTCTTCGGTCAGCGCGAGCAACGTTTCGCGAAATTCTTCCGCGAGCGTTTTCGCGGAAATGTGCGCCCACATTTTGTCGTAGGGAATGAATTTCGGATTGATGTCCACGCGGGAAAACGGGAGCGGAATGTAAAATCCGTCCCAGCTGCCGAGACGAATTGCGCAATGAAATTTTGACGGCACCATGACGACTGTGCAGTGCGTGATTTGCGCGAGCAGTGCCGTTCCCGGATTGAAGCGGTAGCGCGGGCCTCGCGGACCGTCCGGCGTGATCGCGATATCTTCTCCGGCGGCGAGTTTTTTGTGAATTTCGAGCATCGCCTGTCCGCCGCGACGCCCGGAGCTCCCGCGCACCGCGCCGATTCCGAGCATTTTGAAAAACGCCGCCAGCCACGCACCGTCGCTCGACGGCGAGACCAATCCGTTCACCTTGCTCCATTTGCGGAAACGCCGATGAAGCTCCGCCGCAATCAGCAGACGATTATGCCAAAAAACGATGATGAGCGGATTTTTGTCGAAAAAAAGTGCGCTTCGCACTTCCGGCGCCAAGCGAATCCGAAGCGTCGCCAGCCAAATCCGCAAAAGGATCGCGAGCGGGAACAGCGCGGCGCGTTTCCAAAGCGGAATCTCGCGAATCCTCCTTTGGTATTCTTCGTCGTAGCTCCCGCGCGCGGACGGGTCTTTTTGCGCTTCGCTTTCAGTCATAACCGAATTCGGCAAAATGCACTTTCCGCCGGAAAACCGCAAGAAAATAGGATGCTAAAAGAAGTTGAAGAGTTGAGGTGTTTTTCTTTGCCGCAGATGTCGCTGATTTTCACAGATGTTTTTTTGCCGCAGACAATCTTCTTCGCCTTTTGTTCCTTGCCGGTTCAAAAAAAGCCGTTAGCTGTTTGCGTTTGGCTTTTGGCTAATAGCCAAAAACTAAAAGCCCTTAAAAAACTTCTATTACTTCCAGTTAAAATTTTCCGCGCTCCCGCGGGAACGCCGGCTTTGCCAAAGTTATCCGTTATCAACTATCAGTTATCAGTTTTTTTCCGCTTCGCGAAACCATGTGAACGCCGAGGAAAACGACGATTGCGGCGAGCGGTTTGTCCCACGAAAATTTATCCTGCGCGAGCACGATTGCCAGAGCGCATGCGACGACGGGTTGCACGTAATTATACATGCTTGCGGTGGTCGGGCGAATGCGGCGCACCGCCATCGGAATGAGCATGTAGGCGAGAAATGTTGCGCCGACGAGCACGTAAGCGAGCGCCGCGAAGACTTGCATGTCCGGCGGTTGCGGGAACGCGCCGTTCGGGCGGAGAATCACGGGAAGCGTCAGCGGCGTAACTTCGATTGCGGCGAAGAGAAACATCCATTTCATCATCGTTACCGCCTGATATTTGACCGAGAGCGGTTTGGAAAAAACGAAATAGACGGAGTAAATCACGCAACTGGCGACGATGCAGAGATCGCCCGCGAGGCTTGCAGAGTTCCCGCCGTTTTGTGCCGCGCCGGATTGCAGCACGAGCCAAATCGCTCCCGCTGCTCCCGTGAGTGCGCCCGCACATTTCATGCGCGTGATCGGTTCCCGCAAAAAAATCGCCGCGAGCAAAATGACGAAAATCGGCGTTCCCGTCGAAAGAACGGACGCGTCCACGGGCGAAGTCATGCTCAGCCCGAAGACGAAAAGCGTCTGGTTGCCCGCCACGCCGCAGGTCGAGCACAGCAGGAGCACGAGAATTTCTTTGAGCGAAAGTTTTTCGCGCGGCAGGAAAAATGAAATTCCCCAAAACAGCGCGCAGGCGGCGACCATGCGCGCGAGCGTGTGAAATTCCGGCGTCACGTGCCCGGCGAGCAACCATTTTGAAACGGCGTAATTGACGCCGAAAATGAAGTTCGCCGCGAAAATAAACAGATGCCCGTGAAAGCCGTCTCGAGTCATCTCGCGAAAGCGGGAACGCCGCTTACCAGCGTTCGTGGTGGATTTTTTCCGGATTCCACTTGTCCTTGGGTTTTTCGCCGGCGGCGGGATCGGGGCGACCTATTGCGAGCACCGCCATCGGAATAATTCCCTCGGGAACGCCGAAAAATTTCGCCGTTGCCGCCGCGCGTTCTTCGCGAGGATAAAGCCCGCACCAGCACGCGCCGAGCCCGAGCGAATGTGCGGCGAGCAGTGCGTTTTCCGTCGCCGCCGCGCAATCCTGTTGCCAGTAAAACCCGAAATCGTTCGCGGGATCGCCGCAGACGACGATTGCCGCCTGCGCTCCCGCGAGCATTTTCGCGTTGGGAAGAAACTCAATCATCGCGTCGAGCGTTTCGCGCTTCGTGACGACGATGAATTGCCACATCTGCTTGTTGCAGGCGGACGGCGCGCACATCGCGGCGCGGCAAATTTTTTCGAGATCGCTCGCGTCGAGCGGTTCGTTCAAAAAATGCCGCACGGTGTGGCGGGAAAAAATCGTGTTCAGTGTTTCGTTTTCCATGATGAAAAAACTTTCCGTTCCCGCGGCTCAAATGCGGCGGGAAAGATTGAACGCGGAAACGAGTGCGAGCAAGCCCGCGAGCTCGATGTTCGTGTCGATCCCGCAGCCCCAGAAAACTTTTCCGTCGCTGTCGCGCGAAATCGAAACGTAGGCGGCGGATTCCGTTGCCGAGCCCGTGCCGATGGCGTGCGAGCGGTAATCGCGCAACGTGAAATTTTTCCAACCTTGCGCGTGAATCGCTTTTACGAACGCGTTAATCGGGCCGTTCCCGCTACCGGAGATTTTGTATTGTTTTCCTTGATACATGACGTCCGCCGTGCAGGAAACGAGCGGTTTGTTTTCGGAATTGGATTCGAAGACGAGCAGTTTGAGCGGCTCGGCGACGTTCACGAAACGCGCCATGAATTCGTCGTGAATTTCTTTCGGCGAAAGTTCGCGACCGAGCTTGTCCGCGACGCCGCCGATGATTTGCCCGACGACCGGGTGCATGTGTTTCGGCAAATCGATTCCGAAATCGCGATCGAGAATGTAGGCGATCCCGCCTTTTCCGCTTTGCGAATTGATTCGGATAATTGCTTCGTAAGTTGCGCCGACGTCCGTCGGGTCAATCGTGAGATACGGCACTTGCCACGGCGCGTCCCCGCCGAGTTTGCCGCGCGCGTCCATGCCTTTTTTGATGGCGTCCTGATGCGAGCCGCTGAACGCGGTGAAAACGAGATCGCCGGCGTAAGGGTGGCGCGCGGGAACGGTCATGCGCGTGCAACGTTCATAAACTTCGCGAATCGCGGGAAGATTGTCGAAATTCAATCCGGTTTCGATCCCGTGCGTGTACATGTTGAGCGCGACGTTGATGATGTCGAGATTGCCCGTGCGTTCGCCGTTCCCGAAGAGCGTTCCCTCGACGCGATCGGCGCCCGCCATCAGCCCGAGCTCGGTTGCCGCGACGCCCGTTCCGCGGTCGTTGTGCGTGTGCAGGGAAATGATGATGCTGTCGCGGCGGGAAATCATGCGAGAAAATTTCTCGATCATGTCGGCGTAGACGTTCGGCGTCGTCCATTGCACGGTTTCGGGCAAGTTCAGAATAATCGGATCTTCCGGCGTCGGTTCCCAAACGTCCATGACGGCTTCGCAAACTTCGACGGCGAAATCGACTTCCGTGTCGGAAAAACTTTCCGGCGAGTATTCGAGACGAATTTTTGTTTCGCCGGCTTCCGGGAGCAGTTCGCGGACGAGCTTCGCGCCGTCGATTGCGATTTGTTTGATTTGCTCTTTCGAAGCGTTCCCGAACGTTACGCGGCGTTGCAACGGCGAGGTCGAATTGTAGATGTGCACGATTGCCTGTTTCGCGCCGCGCAGAGCTTCAAACGTGCGCCGAATCAGATGTTCGCGGCATTGCACGAGCACCTGCACGGTAACATCGTCGGGAATGAGATTTTTTTCGATGAGCGCACGCGCGAACGCGAATTCGGTGTCGGAAGCGGACGGAAAGCCGATTTCGATTTCCTTGAATCCGATATCGCAAAGCATTTTGAACATTTCGATTTTTTCATCGACGTTCATCGGGATCGCGAGCGACTGATTGCCGTCGCGCAAATCGACGCTGCACCAAATCGGCGCTTTCGTAATCTTTTTGTCGGGCCATTCGCGGTTCTTGATTTCCACCGTCGGGAACGGCGCGTATTTCGTGATTTTGTTATGTTGCATTTCTAAAAACGTTAAAGATTTACAGATTTTGTTTTTGCGGGAACGTTCCCGCTGTTGCTTCGGCGAAAAGCGGCGCCGAGACCGCACGAAAAAAAGCTTACTCCCCCGTGGGGAGAAGCAAACGCACAAGGCGAAGTCGATTGCGACGATTAAAATTCACGATGGCGAGGAAAATCGCGCTTTTCCTCCGGATTGTCAAGAACGGACGCGGGAACGGAAGGTGGAGGGTGTAGGGTGTAAGGTGTAGGGTGTAAGGGGTTCAGTCAGACATAGGTAAAAACCCTTAAATTTTTGCCTTAGGCAAAAATCAGCCTTTC
>CAVEBA010000016.1:2173-17348 GCA_963613695.1 Sphaerochaetaceae bacterium | reverse complement strand
TTTTTATCCACGAATTTAACGAATTTTCACGGATTTTTCTTGGTTAAAATCTCTGTGTCTCCGCGCCTCTGCGAGAGAAAACAATCCCTTAAAAAAACTTCTATTACTTCCAGTTAAAAAAAACTGCTTTTCGTTCCCGCGGATTTAGCTTTAAGCGGGCGGCGCGAGGCACTACGCTTTTTCGACATGTCAAAAGTTTTGGTTGCACTTTCCGGAGGCGTGGACAGCGCCGTTGCCGCGCTTCTGCTCAAGCGCGCCGGGCACGATGTGCACGCCGCCTACATGCGCACGTGGATGAACGAGGAAGGCGGAAAATTTTTCGGCGAATGTCCGTGGGAAG
The DNA here is from genome assembly GCA_963613695.1 of Sphaerochaetaceae bacterium. Lineage (GTDB taxonomy): Bacteria > Verrucomicrobiota > Verrucomicrobiia > Opitutales > UBA953 > Spyradosoma. The sequence goes on along the minus strand of CAVEBA010000016.1, from coordinate 17,008 downwards.
ACGATGTGGCGAACGCTCGCGCCGTGGCGGAAAAACTCGAAATTCCGTTCAAAGTCGTCGATCTCATCAACGATTACCGCGAACACATCGTCGCTTACCTTGTGGACGGTTATCGCAACGGCGTGACGCCGAATCCCGATGTGCTGTGCAACCGCGAAATGAAATTCGGCGTGTTTGCGCGCAAGGCGTTTGCGGACGGTTTTGATTTTGTCGCGACGGGGCATTACGCGCGCAAACGCGAAAACGCGGACGGCTCGGCGGACATTCTTTGCGGGAACGATCCGAACAAGGATCAAAGCTATTTTCTCGCGTTGTTGCGGCAGGAGCAGGTGCGTCGCGCGCTTTTTCCCGTCGGGCATCTGCTGAAACCGGAGTTGCGCAAAATCGCGGAAACGGCGGGTTTGCCCAACGCCAAACGCAAGGACAGCCAAGGCATTTGTTTCATCGGAAAAATCCGCATCAACGAATTTCTCGAGCAATACATTCCCGACAAGCCGGGGAAAATCGTGAACACGGCGGGAACGGTGCTCGGCGAGCACAAAGGGCTACACCGCTACACGATCGGGCAACGGCGCGGAATCAACGTGCCGTCGAACGCAGACAACGAATACTACGTCGTCGTTGCCAAGCATTTTGAAGAAAACGAGCTTGTCGTGGCTTTCGACCACCCGAACGTTCCCGGGCTTTACGTAAACGAATCGCGCATAAATCGGCTCTCGTGGGTCAATCGCCCCGTAACCGAGCGTTGCGAGCTTCTCGCGCGCGTGCGCTACCGCGATGCTTCGACGCCGATTATTTTCACGCCCGACGGGAACGGCGGTGCGCACATCGCGTATCGCGAAACGCAACGCGCCATCGCTTCCGGACAAATTCTCGCGCTCTACGACGGCGAAGTTTTGCTCGGCGGCGGCGTTTATCTGTGAACGGCGTTCCCGCGCGGGAACGCGCTTGCGCGGCGAATCGCGTCAGTCGAGCTGCACGCGCTCGCCGTTTTTCCAAAGTTCCTCGAGCGCGTAATTTTTGCGCTGAGCTTCGGAGAAAATATGCACGACAACGTCGAACGCATCCACGACGCACCAACCGCTGTTCGGTTCGTTTTGCACGCGCACGTGCCCGGCGGGAACGACTTCCTCGATCGCCTTTTCCAACTCGATGCGCAACGCGCGCAAATGCGGATCGGACGTTCCCGTCGCAATCACGTAATAATCCGTGACGGGCGATTTTTCGCCGAGAAAAATGACTTCGATTGCCGCAGCTTTTTTCTCTTCGAGCGCGGCAACGCAACGCCGCACAAGCCCGAGACCCGCCGACGGATTTTCGGGAACCGTCGATTTTTTCGCGGCGGCAGATTTTTTCGCGGGAACGTTTTTCTTTGCGGGAACGGCGGACTTTTTCGCGACCGTTTTTTTGGCGGGAGCCTTATTCGTCGTCGCGCGTTTTGCGGGCGTTTTTTTCGTCGTTGTCTTCTTGGCTGTCGGCATGACTTTTGTAAATTTGATTTTCGCGAATGATAGTTAAAACGGCGGGCGGCACGCAATCGCGGAGTTCGTCGAATTTTCCGGCGGCGAGTTTTTCGCGAATTTCCGTCGAGGACATTTCAATCGGCGGGAGCGTCAGCGGCACGATGCGAGCGACTTTTCGCAACGATTCGGGAACGGCGGGAAGCGTTTCCGCATCGCGGCGCATCACGGCGAAAATCACCTTGCGGCAAAGGCGCTCGGCGTCGCGCCATTTGTCGAGTTGCGCCAGCTGATCCGCGCCGAAAATCCAAAAAAGCCGCGCGCGCGGGAATTTTTCCTCGAAATGTTCCGCCGTGAGAATCGACCAACTTTTCCCGCCGTGAGAAAGTTCCCAATCGGAAATTTCCGCTCGCGGGAACGCCGCAAGCGCCGCGCGAAGCATGCGCAAACGCAACTCGGGAGACGCGCCGGGCGCGTGATTTTTCAACGGCGATTGCGCCGCGGGAACGAAAATTATGCGATCGAGCCGAAGCGCTTCGCACGCCGCTCGCGCCAACGCCAAATGCGCCGAATGCGGCGGGTCAAAACTTCCGCCGAAAATTCCCGTTCGCGGACGCCGAAACAGCGGCTCGCCACGCGCGGGAACGGGATCCGCGCCGCCCGCAGACAACGGCGAGCAACGCAAAATTCGCCACGCCGCAAGCAGCGTTCCCGTGAAAAAACCGTATTCGAGCAACGCCTGTCGCGCGTATTCCGAACACGTCGGCGTAAAGCGGCAAAATCCGTTCCCGCCGAAAATCGCATGCAACGCAGGCGAAATAACGCGGCGGTAAAACGCGATGACGGCAAGCCCGAGCGCAACGCCCGGACGGCGAAAAATTTCCCGCGCGCGCAAATTCATCGTTCGGAATCCGTCGCCGTCGCGGCGGAGTCGGCGCGAGATTTTTTCTTTGCGACTCCGGCGACGATGCGCCGCGCCGCTTCCAAATAACGCGCCGCGAGGCGATCGTGCGGCGTTTTTTCAAAACCGCGGCGCACAATCACGATTACGTCCCAACCCGGCGGGAACGCCGTAGGATTTTTTCTGAAAATTTCGCGAAACACACGCTTCGCGTAATTGCGATGAACCGCGCGATTGCTCACCATTTTTTTCGAAGCAATCACCGCAAAACGCGGGAACGCTCGCGCTGTTTCCGTTCCCGAAACAGGCGGCGCCGCATTGACGACAAAAGGCCCGCAATTGTATCGCGAGCCTTGTTCCCGAATTCGGGAGAAATCGGCTTGAAGCCGAAGCCTGTGCGCGGCGGGAAAACGCATCCCCCGCAAAAGAAAACCGATTAGTCGGCGAGGCGCTTGCGCCCCTGCGAACGACGATTGGCGATGACCTTGCGGCCGCCGCGAGTTTTCATACGGGCACGGAAACCGCACTTGCGAGCGCGGCAAACTTTGGAAGGACGATAGGTCGGTTGCATGACTGTCTAATTGAATTAAGTGTTAAAATGGAGCGGACAGAAAACCGTTTTTCCCGAAACATTGCAAGCAGAAAATCGTACGCGCCCGCGTTTTCCGCTTGCACGGCGAAAAAAACCGGCGTAGCATTCCCGCAAGTTTTCAGTAAGGGGTGCCGCGCGGGAACGCGCCGGCTGAGATTATACCCGCGAACCTGATCCGGATAATGCCGGCGTAGGGAATGCTGAGTTTTGACCGTGCCGCGGGAACGCGTTCCCGCGCGGGCGCTTCTTTCCGAGAACGAATTCACAAAAAAAATTCAACAGAAAGAGCAAAAACACCATGGTCATGGAAGAACAAATCTCGGGCGCAATCGTGCGTTCGTTTTTCAAAAAACTCGAAAGTTGCCTCGCAACGGACGTCGCCATCGTCGGCGCCGGACCGAGCGGACTTGTCGCCGCACGCGATCTCGCAAAGGCGGGCTTCAAAGTCGCCGTTTTCGAGAGCAAACTCGCGCCGGGCGGCGGCACGTGGGGCGGCGGAATGCTGATGAACGAAGTTGTCGTGCAGGATGATGCGGCGGAAATTCTGAACGATTTTGACATTGCAAGCGTGTCGCTCGGGAACGGCTACCGCACGCTCGATTCCGTCGAAATGGCGTCGGGGCTGATTTTCGGCGCGCGCAAGGCGGGAGCGGTCATTTTCAACACGGTTTGCGTGGAAGACATCGTCGTTCACGCCGGCGTGATTTCGGGCGTCGTCATCAATTGGAATCCCGTGCGGCGGCTTGAAATGCACGTCGATCCGATTGTCGTGAGTGCGCGCGCGGTCGTGGACGGCACCGGACACCCGAGCGAAATCGTGCAGAAAGCCGTCAACAAAGCCGGCGTAAAAATCGATTCGCCCACCGGCGGAATTCTCGGCGAAAAACCGATGTGGATGGAAGACGGCGAGCGCACGACCGTCGAAAACACGAAGCGCCTTTTCCCGGGACTTTATGCATCGGGAATGGCGGCAAACAACGTGCAGGGCGGTTTCCGCATGGGACCGATTTTCGGCGGAATGCTCAAAAGCGGACGCAAGCTCGCGAAAATCATCGCCGAAGATCTCGGAAAATCCGGATTCTGAACGCCTCGCACTACGCGGAGATTTTTTTTCATGGAAAAAGATTTCGGGCTCTATCTTGTCATCTCGAATCCGGCGACAAGCTATGAAAAATGCGCGGAAGCCGCCGTGCGCGCCGAACTGCGTTTCGTGCAACTGCGAATGAAGCACGAAACGCGGGAACGCATCGTCGCAACCGCGAAAAATCTCCGCAAAATCACCGCGGGAACGCGAACGCAATTCATCGTGAACGACGATCCCGAAATCGCCGCCGAAGTCGGCGCCGACGGCGTCCATCTCGGACAAACCGATATGCCGTTGCCCGCCGCGCGGGAACGCTTTCCGATGCTGAAAATTTTCGGGCTCTCGACGCATTCGCTCGCGCAAGTCGCCGCCGCATGCGCCGTCGCGCCCGATTATATCGGCGTCGGTCCCGTTTACGCCACGCCGACAAAGGACGTTCCCGATGCGACGCTCGGGCTCGAAACGATGCGCGCGATGATTGCCGCCGCGCCCTGCCCCGCCGTCGCCATCGGCGGCATCAACGCCGCGCGCCTTCCCGCCGTGCTTCGCGCGGGAGCGCGCAATTTCTCCGTCGTTCGCGCCGTTTGCGCCGCGCCCGATCCTTACGCCGCAATCCGTGAAATGCTTAGCGCGATTTAGCAAATTTTTTACAGGAAGTTTGACACGTTTCGGGCGAATTGTATTGCCATTTTATGCGTATATGGCTTGAATAAGCGCAATGGCAAGAAATACGACAATGAGCACTGCGTTTAATCCGCAGTTTTTGAAGCATATTAAGAGTGCGGCGGCGTTGCGTGGTATTGTATTTTCAGAGTTTGTCCGGTTAGCGGCACGAAACCTCGCCGAGCAAACGTTTCGGGAGCAAGGGCTTGCGATTCCGGATTTGAGCCACTGGCACATGAAGCCGGGCGGAGATTTTTCGGAAGCCAGAGCCGCGAAAGGTGGGAATTACCACAAGCGACCGAAGACGGATAACGCAAGCAAGACTACCCCGAAGGTGCGGAAACGCCGAAACGGGGCTGCCGGCTAAGAGCGAGGTTCAAAATCAAAACGCGGACGCGGGAAGCTTCTGACCCACCCGAAAGAATTTTTGCCGTCGGCAAAATTTTGCGGGAACGCAAAAAAATTCAATTTGCGGGAACGGGTGAAAGCCGCATAATTCCACGTTTTGGAAATGGCAACTTCACGCACTTCTGAACGTCCGTTGAAACCGACGGATCTCCGGGGCATTCTCAAATACGTCCCGATGTTTCGCGAGCACATCTTTGTCGTTGCGCTCGACGGGAGCATTGTCGAGCACGAGAATTTCCAAAATCTTGTTACGGACATTGCGGTTTTGCGCAGTTTGAATATCAACGTCGTCATCGTTCACGGGATCGGCAAACAGCTTCGCGACATGGCGGCGCGTCAGCGCGTGAAACTTTCCGATGTTTACGGCGAGGGCGTAACGGATGCGGACACGATGGAGCTCGCCTGCGAAGCTGCCGGCATCGTCTCGCAAAGCATCATCGAAGGGCTGACGCATGCGAATCTGAAATGTGCGATTACGAATGCGATTCGCGCGACGCAAGTCGGCGTGCTCGGCGGAGAAGATCAGCTGTTGACGGGGAAAGTTGAAAAAATCGACACGCCGTTGTTGAAATCATTACTCACGCAAGGCGTCATTCCGCTGATCGGTCCGATTTTGTGCGACCGCGACGGCAACTCGCTTCGCGCGAACAGCGACTCCGTTGCCGCCGAGCTTGCGGTGGAGCTGGGCGCGTCCAAGCTCATTTACCTCACGCCGTTCCCGGGACTTGTGCTCGACGGCAAATTGCAGGTCAATCTTTCCTTGTCCGCGCTTGAAAAGGCGCTTCAAAAAAAGAACGTCGAAATCGAAGCGCGTTTGCGCGGGAAAGCGCAATTCGCCGTTCGCGCGCTGAACAACGGCACGCAACGCGCGCACATTCTCGACGGGCGCACCAACGGCGGTCTGCTTGCGGAAATTTTCGACAAAGTCGGCACGGGTTCGATGATTCACGCGAACGACTACGATTGCATTCGCCCCGCGAAGAAAAAGGACGCGCAATTCATTTACAGCATCACGAAAAACGCCGTGAAAAACAAAAGTTTGGTTCGGCGTTCCCGCCAGCTTATCGAGTCGCACACCGAAGATTATTTCGTTTATGAAATCGACGAAAGCATCATCGGTTGCGCCTGCCTGCGCCGCTTTGAAGATGCGCCGGAGACGGCGGAGCTGTGCAGCGTTTACGTCCAGCCGTTTTATCAGGATCGCGGCGTCGGGAAAAAACTTGTCGCCTACGCCGAACATCAGGCGCGGGAACGCGGCATCAAAACGCTTATCACGTGCACAACGCAGACTTACGGGTTTTTCCGGAGCGTGTGCGGGTTCGAAGACGCTTCGCCGGAAATGCTCCCGCCATCGCGCCGAGCCGAGCTCGCCGAAAACGGACGCAACTCGAAAGCGCTTTTTAAGAAATTAAAAGGCAAGGCGTGAGGGGAAAATTAGAAATTAGAAATTAGGAAGGAGTGCGTGGGGAGACGTCCACGTCTCCGCGTTTTGATTTTTTTGCCCCGGCAAAAATTTAAGGTGGCTTCTTCTTTCCCTTCTTTTCCTTGCCGGTAAAAACGTTCCCGTGAAAAATCGCTTGCGCGGGAAGAGCGTTTCGGTATGATTCGCGCCGAAATTACCACTGAAGAAAAGGACTCCCCATGAAAAAAGAATACTCGTTGAAGTTTAATGTCGCATCGTCGAGCGAAAATGCCGCTTCTCGGAATGTCGGAAATTCTTCCGTGCCGGGAGATATTAGCGGTTATGACGGGCACTATGCGTTTTCCTGCAATTGGAAGTGGGAACATGTTATTCCCGAGCCGGCAGACTGGGACGGGAATCCGATTTCCGTAACGCTTACGGCTACGGCGGACGACAGCGCGAAGTTGAAGCTCGGCGAGATTTCCGTTTCCGCGAGCTACGATACGTCGGCACGGCGTCCGGGAACGAACACTGCAACGGGGTCTCTGATGCCGGGCGTTTACGAGGCGTCTCTTTCTTTTTCCAATATTGACTACAATCCTCCGTCGGGGAATGTTGCCGTTTTGAATTACGGCATCAGCGCCGGAGCTGCGGGAACGCTTGTTCCGGAAGAAAACGAGGAAGATCCGGAGCAGAATAACTGTCGTTGCGATGAAAACGAAGACGATGCCGGCGGCGAAAATTCTTCGTCTGTGCAAAATCGCATTGCGGGAACGGGAAATGCTGCTGAAATTTCGTCATCTTCTGCGGGAACGAGAACGACCTTGAAAACGAATGAAACGTTTGCGCGTTGGCGGACGAGTTTCGGGAAATTTCGCGGGCTCGGCGGAATTTCGGCGGGAACGCTTGAAATTTTAGCTTACGAATTTTCAGAAGATTCGGCGACGCCTGCAGGCTTGGAGTTTCGACATCCGCTTGCGAGTCGCTTGGTCGTTCCCGCGGGCGGGATTTCGGCGGGAACGCAGTTCAAGCACTGTTCCGGCGGCGGTTATGTTTCGTGGGTATGCGACGGGAGCGGCTCCGCATTTTTCAAAATCGGTTCGTCGAAAAAGAAAACGACGGAAGCACGTTGGACGGCGGACAAGAGCGGCGTGGAAATTCTTTTCCCCGACAAAAGTTCCGTGACGTATTCGGCGATGACGGGGGAAATCATTTCTTACAAAACGCATCGGGAGAATGTTTTTACTGCCGCGCAAATTGCAAATTATCTTGACGTTGTGCGCGACGAAAACGGAGTTTTGCAGCAGGTTTGGAATTTATGGGACGGCTTGGCGAACGTGGAAAATGCGACGGCGTCCGGCTATACGATAGCGCTTTATTTGCCGGCACAAGTCGGCGTGAAAAATCCGCAGACGGGGAAATATTCGGTTACGGGAACGGCGTTCAAAACATTTTCCGTTGCGCTTGCGGATTCAAAAATTTCCGTTACGGAGACGGATTCTCGCGCCGGAGCAATTGCGCTTCCGGTGAAATTCTGGTTTCAAAACAATGCGTGGAACGAATCGCGAGGAAGCGGGAACGACGAGATTTTCACAACGCGTTCCCGCACGAACAACCTCGACGGTTCGTGGCAGTTGGAGACAACGAAAAAAATCGGCGAGAATGGCGTTCCCGCGAGTGTTGTTTCGGAAGTTTTTTTGACGACGGATCAGGGAAATCTTCGGCTTTCGCGCACGGACGGTTTCGGCACTGCTTTTGCGCAAACGACGACTTACGAATACGACGATGTCGGGCGCATGATCAAGGAGACGCGTCCCGACGGGAGCGAAATCATCACCGGCTACGATCAGAACGGGCGACTTTATTCGCGGAGTGAACCGCAGGCAGGTGCGCGTTGCAGGACGACTTATTTTCATTATGTTTCCGACAACTCCAACGACACCGATTTGAGCTATACGGAAACATCGATTTCTCGAGAATCCGGATTTTTCGTGCTCTCGCGGACGGACTACTCCTACATCGAAGAAACGGAATTTCGCAGGGTTGAAAAACGCACAAGCGGGGTCGGCTCGGAAGTCGTGCAAACGGAAGTCGAGGAAACGTGGCGCGGTACCTGTGCAAACATTTACGCGCGCGGACGCATAAAAATGTCGCAGAATAAAATCGGTGTGCAGACGCATTATGATTACGCGGGAACGACTTTGCACGGCGCGCTTTACACCGTGACGGCAGAAACGAAAATTTCGGGCGTTCCCGCAAACGGCAAATCCGAGCGTGAGGTAAAATTTATTTCGGCGAGCGGGAACGTGCTTCGCGAAGAAAAATACGTCCTTGATTCTGCGGGAACGTGGAAACTCGTGTCGACGGCCGATTTCGAATACGATTCACAAAATCGCCGGACAAAAAGAACCCGCGGGAACGGACGCGAAACAACGCGCGAAATGATGTGTTGCGGCACGCTTTGGGAAATTGATGAGGACGGCGTGCGCACCGATTACACTTACAACAGTGCGCGAATGCTCACGGAAACGATGCGCGCGGAAACGGCGACAATGTCGGAACGCATAGCCGTTTTCACGCGTGATGCGCACGGGAACGCACTTTCTGAAACGATAAAACTTAACGGCCCGACATTTTCCGAAAAATCAAAAACCTTCGATATTCTCGGGCGCGTTTCGACGGAAACCGATGAACTCGGACGCATCACCACGCATGAATATTCCGCTGGCGGATTGACGGAAACCGTCACGCTTCCGAGCGGTGCGACGCTCATTACGGAAAAACACGCCGACGGAACGATTCTTCGCCGCGCGGGAACGGGGCAGCGGGAACTTTTATTCTCTGTCGATTTTGTTTCCGACGGAATTCGCACGCAGACGAAACTTGCGGACAACACAACGGTCATCGCACGCGAAATTCGCAACGGATTCGGCGAAACGATTCGCACGGAAACAATAAATACCGCCGACGATTTTTTCTGCACGCGCCATCTTTTTGACGCACGCGGGCTTCGCACGCAGAGCCAATCTGACGGAGCGGCACCGACGCTTTTCGAATACGACGATTTCGGGAACGAATCTCGCCAAATATTGAAACTCGCGTCAACGCCGACGGCGGAAAACTCACGAATCCGAGAAACCGAAACGGTTTTTGAAACGCGCGCCGACGGGATTTATTCCACGGAAACGACCACGAACTACAACGCCGCGGGAACGGCAATCGTGCAAAGCACCGCGCGGCTTATTTCCGAGAGCCCGACGATCGAGTCCAAAACAATTTCCTCCGACGTGCGTGGGAACATTTCCGTTGCGTGGACGGAATTCGGCGAAGCGACAATCCGTTTGCAAAAATCGCAAATCCCGAGCGCGACCAATATCGCACAAACGCAAATCGTTGACGGATTCACAACGCAAAAAACCGACTTCGCGGGAACGACATTGCTGTTCTCCAGACAGTTTAACACGGGAACGAACGCCGGAATACTTTTGACCTCCACGGACGGTCGCGGGAACGCAACCGTTGTCGAGCAAAACGTTCTCGGTTGGACAACGAAAACGACGGACGCAAGCGGAGCCGTCACGACCGTGCAATACAATCTCGCTCACGGGAAACCGGCACTCATCACAAACGCGCTCGGGGAAACTGCGGCGACGACCTACGATTTGCGCGGTCGTAAAATCGCCGAGTTCGGCACCGCCGTTCAGCCGGCGTTGTTCGACTATGACGAAGCGGACAATCTCGTTTCGCAAAAACTTTTCCGCGCGGGAACGGAAACAATTTCGACCGATCCCGCCGAGCGGACGGATTTCGATGAAACAACGTGGAGCTACGATGCGAAAACCAACCTGCTCCTCTACAAACGCTTTCCCGACCAAGGGCAGACCGATTACACCTACGATGCAAAAAATCGTCTCGCCGACGTCATCTTCTCCCGAGAAATTTCTGCGGGAACGCGTCTGAAATCCGTTCGCGCCTACGACGAGCAAACGGGAGAGCTCATTTCGATTTCCTACAACGACGGCACGCCCTCCGTTTCCCACAGCTACAACCACCTCGGCTGGATTACGCAAACCGTCGATTCCGCAGGTTCGCACGCATTCGCTTACGATGCCTACGGCGCACGGATTTCGGAAACGCTCACGGGAACGCTTTTTTCGAGAACAAAGACGCTTACGTTTCACTTTGATGCCCTCGGGCGGGACATCGGCTACTCGATAGACGGTTCGCGCAAGACAACGCTTTCCTACGATCCCGCAACGGGGCGACTCGCGTCCTGTCTCGCGGGAACGGCGAATTTCTCATGGGAATATCTCGCGGGAACGAACTTGAAGAAAAAGCTGACGTATCCGAACGCGGCAACTGCGGAATGGAGCTACGAGGCAAATCGCGACTTGCTCACGCAGGTGAAAAACACCGTCAACGGGAACGTGATTTCGCAATACGATTACGCAAACGATGCGCTCGGGCGGCGCACGGCGATGACGAAATCGGGCACGCTCTTTGCGGGAACGGATCAGCTCGCCTACGGCTACAACACGCGCTCGGAGCTGACTTCCGCCGTTGCTTCCGCCGATGCAAATTACAATTACGCTTACGCGTTTGACAATATCGGCAACCGTAATTCTTCGACGGACGCGGGAACGCAACTCGCCTACACGACGAACGCGCTGAATCAATACTCAGCCATAACTCCTACTTCCTCCGCGGAGACATTTACGCCGACATACGATGCCGACGGGAACGCCACTTCGGTGAAAACCTCCACGGGAACGTGGAGTATTTCCAACGACGGCGAAAATCGTCCGGCGGTGTGGACGAAATCTACGGGTGAAAAGATTTACATGATGTTCGACGCTCTCGGGCGGCGCGTGGAAAAACGCGTGCTCAACGCCGCGGGAACGCGAACGTTACGGGAACGCTACGTTTACGTAGGCTATACGTGCGTGCAGATTTTGAACGGCGACGGCGGGAACGCAGTCGTGAAAGAATTCGTGTGGGATCCGACGGAGCCGGTTGCGACGCGCCCGCTGATGTTCGGCTATATCAGCAAGGGACTGTATTTTTTCTATACGATTGACGGGAACAAGAACGTATCGGATGTCTTTTTCTTTGCGCTCGGGAACGGTATCGGGGCGCACTATGAATACGCACCGTTCGGGGCAATTACACGAACGTCCTCTGCAACGCATATCGGGAACGTGGATATCGTCGCGGATAATCCGTTCCGTTTCAGCTCGGAATTCTACGATTCCGAGCTCGACCTCGTCTATTACAACTACCGTCACTACTCGCCCGCGCTCGGACGCTTCCTCTCCCGCGATCCCATCGAGGAACAAGGCGGGGTGAATCTGTATGCGTTTGCGAAAAATAATCCTTGTTCGCGATTTGATGTTCTTGGTCGTGAGGGATTGCCGTCTTGTAGCGAATACTCGAGCATCCGAAATTGTCACGATGGGGTATGCGAGGGGCGAACGTCAAGACAGGGACTCTCCTGCACTGCGTCAGTCAACGGGTGTGGCCCGCATTTCACGCTGTTCGGCATAGACTTCGGGGATTACGTGGTGCCGGATTCTGTCATCGGCGCGTGGGCGCTATTCGCATTGCCATGTAGTGTTCATGATTCCTGTTACGCGACATGCGGAAGCAACAGAGACGTATGCGACCAAGGATTTTACGAGGACATGATTTCTTCGTGTGAAGATGAATTTTCTGCCTGGAATCCTTTGAGGGATATTTGTTTCAAACAAGCGAAGATTTATTACGAAGCTGTTTCTTTTGCAGGAAATTCTCCATACGAATCTGCGCAAGACGAGCATTGTCAATGGGCGTCGTGCTGTGAGGGGTGTTAGCCATGAGATACGTATTGTTGTTTTTTCTGTCGTATGTTCTGACCGGCTGTGTTTGGGGCGGGGGCGGTGTCGAGTCTCGCGGACTTTATAAGAATCAGGAAAACGGAGAATTGTATTATGCGTATAGCGTCGCGGACGTGTGGGGGATTTGGCTGTTTGTGCTTCCTCCGGTTTGTTTTGCTACGGCAAAGGTGGCGTTGGTCTCGTTGGAATCTTCAGATATTGATCAGAAAGAATCCTCGGTGGCTCTCGCCTTGATAAATCCGATGTCTCCGACGTTGCTTTGGGGAGAGGATTCCGCAGCGCAGAAATCAAAAATTGAAGATATTTTTCCGGACAACTATCAAAAGGTGGACGATTGTGTTTTGCACAAAGGCTACGCTTACAAAATCGCTTTTCGGAAATATCTCGGAAGTGCGTTCGTTTCGGATGTCGGCGATGTGGCGCGCCTGCAGAAAAGTGAAAGTTTCTATGGTGTGTTTCGCCACGAATTATATGAAATCCCCGACGGCGGAATTCCCGTTGTCGTGCGTCAGCCGAACAAGAACGCGCTGGAAGAACCATGCGTGTCGTTGGCAAAGGACAACACGCTTGTTAGGCACGAAATTTACAACGCGACGAACGATGCCGAATGAGCGGAGTCTCCCGCGGGAACGGAAAACGCGTACGTTGCGGGAACGCGGAAAAAGGCGTTGATTCCCGCGATTACATGTTTACCCGCAGTTTTTGCAAATTTTCGAACCGTAAAGTTTGGCGTTGGTGAGCTTTTTCGTTTTCCATTTTCCTCTTTCCGTTTTTTCGTCGTCGGCGCTCACTCGTAAATTTCTCTCGGCTTGTTCGGTCCCATGTCCGGACCGACCTTGCCCTGCTCTTCGAGAATGTCGATGATTTTTGCGGCGCGATTGTAGCCGATTCCGAGCTTGCGTTGCAGGTTGGAAATTGACGCGCGCTTCGTCGTGCGAATCACGTCCCACGCCTTGCCGACGAGCTCGTCGCGGGAATCGGAAACGCCGTTCCCGCCGGCATCGTCCTCGCCCTCGGCGGCATAGCTGTCGATGGCGGAAGAAACGTCGTCCGCGTATTTCGGTTTGCCGTTTTTCTCGGCGAGAAATTTTACGATGTTTTCGATTTCTTCTTCGGAAACCCACACGCCCTGCGCACGTTGCGGGAACGGCGAGCCGGGACCGAGAACGAGCATGTCGCCCTTGCCGATAAGCGTTTCCGCGCCGACTTCGTCGAGAATGATGCGCGAGTTCGTTCCCGAGGTTACGCGCAACGCAATGCGCGTGCCCAAGTTTGCCTTGATGAGCCCGGTAACGGTTTTTGCGTCGGGGCGTTGCGTTGCGAGAATGAGGTGAATTCCCGCCGCTCGCGCTTTTGCCGTGAGACGTGCAACGCCGGTTTCGATTTCCGCCGCGTTTTGCGCCATGATATCGGCAAATTCGTCGATGATGCAAACGATGTAGGACATCTTTTTGCGCCCGCGCAATTCGTCGAGCACGCCCTCGTCGCGCGGCACGGAAACGTCCGCGGGAACGGCGTTTTCTTCTGCGGAATTTTCGGGAGAAAGATTCTGCACGCCGGTGAACGCATCTTCGTTTTCGGACGCGGCGGCGAGTTCGGCGAGACGCGCCGCCTCCGCCTTGTCCTTTTCGATTTTCGCGTTGTAGCCGACGATGTTGCGCACGCCGGCTTCCTCGAGCAACTGATAGCGCCGCTCCATTTCGTCGATCAGCCACTTGAGCGCGCCGGGAGCGCGTTTCATGTCCGTAATCACGGGAATGAGCATGTGCGGCGCGTCGTTGTAAACTTTGAGTTCGACGACTTTCGGATCGACCATCACGAGACGCACTTCCTCCGGCGAAGAATGGTAAAGAATCGACGTGATGATGCCGTTGAGACAGACGGATTTTCCGGAACCCGAAGAACCCGCGATAAGCCCGTGCGGCATTTTTGCGAGGTCGATCAACACGGGACGCCCCGTAACGTCCTTGCCGAGCACGGCGGGAATTTCCATTCGATTTTCGTGCCACGCTTTGGATTCGAGCACTTCGCGAATGAGCACGGATTTCGGACGCTTATTCGGCACTTCTATGCCGATTGTGCCGTGTTCGGGAACGCTCGCGAGACGCGCGGATTGCGCCTGCAACGCCATCGCCACGTTGTTTTGAAGATTGAGAACGCGCTCCGCCTTGACGCCCGCGCCGGGTTTGATTTCGTAGCGCGTAATCGTCGGTCCGACCTGCGCGGAAGAAAGCGTTGCGGGGCACTTAAAATTGGCGAGCTCGTTGATGATGATTTGTCCGCGCGCCTCGTAATCCTCGTCCTGCTCCGGCTCGTTCGCGCTCGGTGCGGCGAGCAAATCGAGCGGCGGGAACACGTAGTCGCCGCGCGCGGAAACGGGTTCGACATCGTCGGCGCGTTCGAGCGTTTCTGCGGCAACGATTTTGAGCGTTCCCGCGGGAACGGCTTCAGC
>CAVEBA010000016.1:0-2163 GCA_963613695.1 Sphaerochaetaceae bacterium | reverse complement strand
TTTTTCGGACGCTTCAAAATCAATCGGCGTGAGCGTAGCATCGGAGGGAAGTTCGTCGAGCACGGGCGCGGCGTCCTGCGGGAACGCATCGTCGGCAACGGGAACGCCGGAAAAATCTTCGTCGGCGACATCGATTCCCGCGCGTTCTTCGGGAACGGCGGCGACAAATTCGTCGATCGGCATCGGCTCGGCGTCTTCTTCTTTTTCTTCTTCGGATTCTTCCTCGGGTTCAGCGGCAGATTCTTTTTCTGCGGCTTCGCGGTTTTTGCGCAATTGTTCCTGCGCGTCGAGAATTGCCTGTCGCTGAGCTTCGCGGCGGCGCGCGAGGTGTTCCCGCCACTGCCTGCGATTTTCAAAATATTTTCGCACGGCGGCGATAATCGCGTTCACGCCGCGCGCAATCGTCCGTTGCGGCGCGGAAACGATCAACCCGAGCACGCAAAACGCATAAACGAAAAACAGCAACACCACGGTTCCCGCCGTGCCGATGCCCGGACCGAAAACTTCGTTGAAAAGGAATTTTCCGAGCCGTCCGCCGGGACCGCCGAGCGGCGGCATGTAAGGATCCGGCGGGTAAACATCGGGATTAAATCCGACCAAATCTTTCGGGAAAATTTCCAGCAACGTCGCGCCCGAGCACAACGCGAGCACCATCAGAAAAGTTTTCCACGACAACGAAATATCCGCGCGAAACCGCGCCATGTAATACGCGAAAAGAAAAAGAAAAATCGGCAACATGAACGCCGCAAGCCCGAGAAAATTGAACGCGACCACCGCGACCGTCGCGCCGAGTTTGCCCATCGGATTGCTCAGATTCGGCTCCGTCGTTACGACAAAATCTTTCAGGCAACCTTCGCTTCCGAAAAACGGTTGCCCGTTTTCATAGCACATCAGCGTTGCGAGCAAAAGCGCACCGGCGACAAGCGCCGCGAGAAACAGCAACGGATGCGTCGTGCTGTTGAATCCGGAGTTTTCGTTCTGCGGCGCACTCGGTTTCGGCGTCGGCTTGCCGCCGCGTTTCCGCGAATCATTTTTTTTCGGAGTCGCCATTTTCTCAGAACAAAGACGGTTGGTCGGCATCCGCCGATGTCGGGGCGTTCCCGCGCTCCGGCGTTCCCGCGTCGCGCAGTGCGGCGTGAAGATGGCGAGGCGGTTGTGCGACGTTCGATTCCACGGCAAAATCGCGGGCGCGCACAATTCGCGCGACCATGTCCTCGATGCGCAAGCAAAGCCATTTATACGTGAACTGCGACGGCTCGTAATTGTTCGGCCCGTAGCCGTTCACGCGTTTGCATTCCTGCAAAGTATCATTTTGGCGAAGCTCCGCCGCATTGCCCTCCGCATACACCGCGTAGGCAAACCCGCCGCCCTTGCGCACCACGGAAAACACGGGAACGTCGCTCGGACCGTCCGCAATATACACCATGTTTTCAAACGGCACGCGACGATCCTGCGCACGCACGACCGCGTTCACGTCGATTTCCGGATTTTTGTTCGACCCCTTGTTGATTTCAAAAATGAAACGCGTCTTGATCGTGTTGTCCACCATGACGCCGATCTGGGAAATTTCCGAAGGAAGCTCAAGCGCAAGCTCGTCCTGCTCCGTGTAGTGCGGCGGGAGCGGCTGCTCGATAAATTCGCAACCGTAAATGCCGTCCACAAACGGCGCAACCGCGCTCCCGCGAATCATTTCCGCAAGCCCCGTGCTCACGATGTAATGCTCCAAATCAATGTCGAGGCTGACCGCTTCGCCGATTTTTTTCGCGTAGGTGCGCAGATTGTCAAACACCGCGGGAACGCCCGGACAAAGCTCAATGCGCGCTCCGAGTTCCCGCAACTTCCGATTCGACAGCCCTTTGAGCGGACCGTTTTTCACGCAACTGAGCAAGTGATTCAAATAAACCGTGTCCTTGGAAACATGAATGCCCTGCCGCGCATAAATTTCCGGAAGCCGATTCACTTCCGTCCAAAAACTCGCCTCGTCGATCCCGTATTCGCGAAACAACGGCGTTTGCATGTAGCCCGGCGTCAACGTCTTGTCAAAATCCCAAATACAAGCGAGCGTGTGATGAGTGCGGATGTCTTGTGAAATCATTTTGCGGAAAATTCTTCAGAATGCCGCATTAAAACACGCCCGCCGTTCCCGCGCAACCTTTTCAACGG
>CAVEBA010000015.1:13494-19029 GCA_963613695.1 Sphaerochaetaceae bacterium | reverse complement strand
CCGGTCATGGCGATGTCGCCGTAGGACACGTCCACGTCTCCGGAAAACACGAGCGTCGTGCGCTCCGTTTCGCATCGCACCGTCAGGCGGCGGGAACGCGCCGTGAGCTTTCGTTCCGGCTGATCGATGAAAACAAAAACATCATTGTGAATGCGAATGACATTTTCGTGCCCGATCCCGTTCCACGACCAGCCTTTCCCGCGCACGTGAAATTCCGAGCCGCTAAGCTCGACGACGTCGGAGCTGTCCGCTTCTCTTTTTTCCGGGCAAAAACGACCGGACGGACTTTTCATTTTCGCAAAAACTTTGCCGTTTCCGTCGAAAGTGAAAAGCCGAAGCGAGTCCAGTTGCCAATTCGCCGCCCGAATGTCTTCGGCTTTGCGCTCGGCGTCCGCTTCGGCGCTGTCGGCTTCAAGTTTCCATTCAATTTTTCCCTCGGCGTCCTGACTGTAGCCGGAGAGCTTCAAATCGCGAATGGTTTCGATTTTGACCCGATGAGAATCGTCGCCGAAAAGCGGCGCGACCGAGCAAACCGCAGCAAAAACGACGGCGAAAAGCGGACAGCGAAAGGGGATTTTCTTCATTTTACGGACGCCGAGCATAGCCGCGCGCGGAACGCTTTTCGACATTTTTTCTTGGGCGGGAACGCGCTTTTTTACGGTTTTCGCTTGAAAAAGAGATTCAGCGTTGTTGCAATATCATATAGCTACCGAATTAGAAGAGTTTCTCGTTTCCCCAAAAAAACGACGAACCTTTCGTTTATTTTGTTAAAAAAAAGTTTTTAGTTTTAGTTGAGAGTTAAGGTTTTATGAAGGCACAGGTTCTAATTGTTGATGACGAAAAAAATACGCGCGAGGGACTCGCTGCGACGCTCGAAGACCAGTATGAGGTCTCAATGGCGAGCAATGCGGATGAGGCGTTTCGCTTAATGGACATTGAAAATTTTGACGTGATTATCACGGACCTGCGCATGGCGGGCGAATCCGGACTTTCCGTCATAGACAAAGCGTTGCAGCTTCCGCAGCAACCCGTCTGCATCATGATGACCGCCTACGGGAACGTGGAAACGGCAGTCGAAGCAATGCGCCGCGGCGCTTACGATTTTCTGACGAAGCCGCTCAATCTCGAAAAGCTCGAGCTCGTCATCAAACGCGCACTCCAAAGCCGCGCGACGGAAAAAGAAAACCGCGCGATGCGCGTTCGACTCGACAACAAATTCAGCTTCAACGGGCTTATCGGCGAAAGTGCGGCGTTGACGCGTTGCGTCGAAAACGCGAAGCGCGTTGCCGCGTCTAAGGCGACCGTGCTTCTTCTCGGCGAAACGGGAACGGGCAAGGAACTTTTCGCACAACTCATTCACCAAAACAGCCCGCGCGCGAAAGGTCCGTTCGTTCCCGTGCACTGCGCTGCCATCGCGCCGACCTTGCTCGAAAGCGAAATTTTCGGTCACGAAAAAGGCGCGTTCACGGGCGCGAATGAGCGCCGCATCGGGCGTTTCGAAGCGGCAGACGGCGGAACGCTTTTCCTCGACGAAATCGGAGAAATCGATCTCGCGACGCAGGTTAAAATGCTTCGCTTCCTCGAAACGCACTGCATCGAACGTCTCGGCTCACAAAAACAAATTCAGCTCGACGTCCGTCTCGTCTGCGCCACGAATCGCAATCTTTCGGAAATGGTCTCGCAAGGCAAGTTCCGCGAAGACCTTTACTACCGGCTTTCCGTCGTCGCGCTGATTCTGCCTCCGTTGCGGGAACGCGCCACGGACATTCCGATTCTCGTTTCGCACTACTTGAAACATTTCGCTGCGGAAAACGCGCTCAAAACGCCGAAAATTTCAAAAGCGGCGATGGATATTCTTAAAAAATACAGCTGGCCCGGAAACATTCGCGAGTTGCGCAATCTTTGCGAAAACCTCGTCGTGATGCACCCCGGTGCGGAAATCGGCGAATACGATCTCGATCCCCGCTTCTCGCTCAAGCGCATCGAACCGCCGCCGCCGCTCAAACCGAATGTGGAAACCGTGAGCAAGGACGGCAAACCGCTCACCGGGCGCGAAATTCTTAAGGCGATAAAAAAAGACCTCGCCAACCAACGCGAAAAAATCAAACAGGTTCGCATGAAGACGCTTTCCAAAAAGGAAAACGAAAAGCGACTCATGCGCGAAGCGTTGATTCAGGCGCGCGGGAACAGAACCGCCGCCGCGGATTACCTCGGAATTTCTCGGAGAACGTTCCACAGAAAACTGCTCGAAGATCCGTCCATCGCCGCCGGCTACGTTGCCAAACGCGGACGGCGAGCCGACATTGACAACTATTGAGTTCCGACAATTTCTGTGCTAAAAGATGCGGCATGAATTTTTCTGCCGCATCTTTTGTTTTCGGGAAAACGCTCGCCGTTGCGACGGCAATTTTCGCGGGAACGCTCGTCGCCGTTTCCGCGCCGCTGCGCTATTCCGGTTCGGATTTTCTCACGGGAGCGCCCGAAAAAACGCTCAACGCGAAAATCGCCGAGATTACGGGCGAAGAACCGGTGTCGCGCCTTCGCGGGAGCATTTCCGGAGAAAAAGAGCTTCGGCTCGGCGAAGCGGATTTCGCCCTGCTCATCATGCCCGGCTCCGGGAAAAATCACCCGCTGGTCAAAAACGGCGAATGGCGCGTCGTGCCGCTTGCGTATCAGGTTGCCTACGTTGTCGTTGCCTCCGCCAATCCCGCCGATTCGATTTCGTTTGACGCGCTCGCGTCCGTCTTCGGAAGTTTTGCGAAAAAATCTGCGGAAAAATGGGAGGACATCGGCGTTCCCGGCTATTCTTCCGCCCTTCTGCCCTACGTGGGCGATGTTTCGCGCACCGATGCCGTCACGTTTTTTCAAAACAGAGTGCTCCCGAAATATAATCTTCGCTCCAACGTGCGAACGATGGCGACGGACGATCTCGTGTTCAAGGAAATCGTGAACAATCCGGGCGCAATCGCAATCGTCGGCTCGCCCGTTCCCGCCGGCATTCCCGTAAAAACACTCGCCGTCGCGAACACGCACGCCAACGCAAACGCAACGCCCTATTCGCCGAGCTTTTCGAACATTTACAACGGCGACTACCCGCTGACCATTCCGCTTTTTGCCGTTTATCCCGCGAAAAAACGCGTGGAGCTCAAACCCGTGCTTTCTTTTTTGTATTCGGACGCGATGGCGGAACGCCTTTCCGAAGCGGGTTTCCTGCCGTTGGAAGCGAAAGTTCGCGAACAATTCCAAAAAGGCATTGACAACATTCGGTAAAAAGTATTCGCTTTTCCGCACTTTGGTCGTCTCGACGGCTCAAAGCGGGCGTAGCTCAATTGGTAGAGTACCACCTTGCCAAGGTGGATGTTGGCGGTTCGAACCCGCTCGCCCGCTCCATTTCCGCTTCGGAGTCCTCCGGAGCGGTTTTTTGTTGAAGATTTCCCGACTTGATATTCCCTTTTTCTCACTCACCAAACGATGTTCGATTTCAGCGAAAGTTTCGATGCGGGCTTGCCGGTCGGCGGCGCGGAAGCGATTGCGCTCACGGAGCGAATCTTTTCCGGCGCCGCGCCGTGGCTCTCGTCGCGCCTGAAGATGGAAACGCGCCCGCAACAAACGAATATGGCGCTTGCCGCCGCGCGCGCGTTCGCATCGGATTCCGCGTTGCTTTTCGAGGCGGGAACGGGCGTCGGGAAAAGTCTCGCCTATCTCATTCCCGGACTGATTTTCGCGCGGTTATCCAAGAAAAAATTCGTTGTTTCGACGCTGACGATTCCCTTGCAGGAGCAAATTTTGAAAAAGGATCTCGAAATCTGCAGAAAACTTTTTTCGCGCGTTCCCGCGCTTGAAAAATTCGCGGATTTCAAGGTCGTGCTCATGCTCGGCAAGCAAAACTATCTTTGCGGAACACGTCTCGCGCAAGCGCTGAAACGGCACGAAGGACTTTTCAACGGGAACGACGGATCGGAGACCGCGAGTCAGCTTCGAATGTTGAGCGAGTGGGCGGCGTTGCCCGAATGCACGGGACTGCGGGAACACCTGCCGGCGCGCGTGGACGACGAAGTTTGGGAAATGGTCAACGCCGATTCTTCCGCGTGTTCCCGCAAAAATTGTTCGCCGGAGCTTTGTTTTTATCAGCGTTCCCGCGCTGCAATCGATGCTGCGGACATCGTCGTCGTCAACCATCACTTGCTTTTTTCCCTAATCGGAGCCGGCGCCGCGCCGCACGGCGACGAAATCGGCGTGCTTTACCCGAACGATTTCGTCGTGCTCGACGAAGCGCACAGTGTTCCCGATGTTGCGACGGATTATTTCGGCACGGAAATCACTTCCGTCGGACTTTTGCGCCTGCTTTCGCGCATTGATTCCGCTTACAAAAAAGGCGGCGTGCTTTCGGAGCATCGGAGCGCGGGAACGCGCGGCGCGATTGCAGAAGCCCGCGCCGCCGCGGAAGAATTTTTCGGAGATTTGCGTTTCCGTTTTCTCGAAGAAAACAGAACTTTTCGTTTTCGCGAACCCGGCTGGGCACAAAACATCTGCGAACGTCCGCTCGGCAAGCTTGAAACTTTGCTCAAACAGACTGCGCAAATCGAAACTCGCACACAGCCGAAAGATGAAATCTCCGATTTTGCCAAGCGCATCGAATCATATCGGCTGGCGATTCGCGAATGTCTCGAGCTTCGGGACGCTCCCGGAAAAGTTTATTGGACGGCGGTTGCCACGAACAAGCGTCGCACCGTTTCGCTTTGCGGGAAGCCGGTAGATGTCGCGCGGGAGCTTGCGGAAACGCTTTTTTCACGCAAAACCTCGCTGTTGCTCTCTTCCGCAACGCTCACCGACGGCACGTCCATGGCGCGTTTCCGCAAACGTTGCGGCGCAGATCTCGGCGCGGGAACGGCACTTTCGCTCACGGAAAATTCGCCGTTCGATTACGAAGCGAACATGGAAGTTTTTCTCGCGAAAAACATGCCCGAGCCCGACAAAAAAAACGGCGCGCTCGAAACTCGCATCATGACGGAAATCTGCGCGCATTGCGTTTCCTGCATGAACGCCGGCGGAACGCTCATTCTTTGCACAAGCTACGAAACCTGCCGTGCCGTTGCCGACGGACTTCGCGCAAAACTCGGCGGCGCGCGCACCGTTCTCGCGCAAGGCGAAGAACTTTCGCGACAGGAGCTCGTCAGAATTTTCGCCGACCACGGGAACGCCGTGCTCGTGGGCACCGCGAGCTTTTGGACGGGAATCGACGTTCCCGGCGCCGCCCTTTCTCAGCTCATCATGACGCGACTGCCTTTCGCAAATCCGAAAGAACCCCTCGTCGAAGCGCGCGGCGAGTGGATTCTCGAAAACGGCGGGAAACCGTTTTTCGAAATGTCCGTGCCGGACGCCGTTTTGCAGTTTCGCCAAGGCATCGGGCGCCTCATTCGCAAACGCGATGACAGAGGGCGCGTTGTCGTGCTGGACTCGCGAATTCTCAACAAATCCTACGGAAAAAAATTTCTCGCCGCGCTCCCGCACAAAAATTTTTCCGTTTTCACCGTC
>CAVEBA010000015.1:0-13401 GCA_963613695.1 Sphaerochaetaceae bacterium | reverse complement strand
TTCGAAAAAAAAAATCTCCCGCGGCAAAATTTTATTTGCGGGGAAATGTGCGTTTTGCTTATCTCGTCGTTCCCGTGTTCGCCTCGCAAAGAGGCGGCGGTCAAACCCGTCAACCCACGAAACCGAAACATCAATGAAGCACGACACGACAGACATCACTCGCGTGGTTAGAGTTTCCCGCATCTTCGGGCAGACGCCCGTTTCCGTATTCGTCCACACGGACGACGGACGCCGAGAACAAATCCGAATTCCCGATTGGAATCACGTCAACCCCGACACCGGAGGGCTGAACGAATCCGGCTGGAAATTCATCGAATCCGAGCTGATTCGGATTTTCGGAAAGTTCGAGTGGGCGACACCGAACCTTTCCCGCTGATTTTCATGGAAAACTCCACCGCGTTCCCGCCGCTTGATTACTCTGCCGAACTGAATCCGGATCAGCTCGAGGCGGTAACGTCCGAAAGTCGGCATGCGCTCGTTCTCGCGGGAGCGGGTTCGGGGAAAACCCGCACGCTCACCTACCGCGTCGCGTGGCTTTTGGAGCGCGGAATTCCGCCGTGGAGAATTCTTCTGCTCACTTTCACGAACAAGGCTGCCGGAGAAATGCTCGAGCGCATCGAAGATCTCACGGGCATTCCGCGTTCGCAGTTTTGGGGCGGCACGTTTCACAGCATCGGGCAACGCATTCTGCGCATGAACGCGCAAGCCGCGGGAATTCGTCCGGATTTTTCAATCTTGGACGCGGACGACGCGGATTCGCTCTTCGCCTCCGTTTGCCGGCAAGTCGCACCGCATTTCGTAAAAGGGAAAAATACGCCGACGCCGCGCGTTGTTTTTGACGCGCTCAGCTACGCGCGCAACACAATGTTGCCGCTTGCCGATGTCGTTCGTAGTCGGCTCGGCTGGGTCGAAGACGCGCAGGAAATCGTTCCGAAACTTCTTGCCGAATACACTGCCGCGAAACGCGCGCAAAACGCCTGCGACTACGACGATTTGCTGGTGCTTTTCCGCAATCTTCTTCGCGACGATCCGCCCTCGCGGGAACGCTATCACAGCAGATTTCGCCACATTCTCGTGGACGAATTTCAAGACACGAACACGCTTCAATCCGAAATTATCCGACTTCTCGCCGGTCCCGAAACGCACGTGATGGCGGTCGGCGACGACGCGCAGTGCATCTACACGTGGCGCGGCGCCGATTACGAAAACATCGTCGATTTCCCGCAGAATTTTCCGGGAACGCAGGTGCATAAAATCGAAATCAATTACCGCTCCACGCCCGAAATTTTGGATTTTTCAAATTCCATTCTCGAATCTCGCCGCGAAGCCGCCGGATTTTCAAAACGCCTCCGCGCCACGCGGGAACGCGGTTTCAAGCCCGCGCTCATCCCGCAACCGGACGCCTTTTCGCAGGCGCGCGCCGTAGTCTCGAAAATTCGCACGCTCGTCGAAGACGAAGGCTTCTCGCTCTCGGACATCATCGTGCTCTATCGCGCGCATTTTCAGGCGAAAGAGCTTCAAATCGAGCTGACGAATCTTCACGTGCCGTTCGTCATCACCAGCGGCATTCAATTTTTCCAGCAAGCGCACGTGCGCGATTTTGTTGCGCAACTTCGTTTCGTGCAAAACAACGACGATGCCGTCGCTTTCACCCGCGTGCTCTCGCTCATCGAAAAAATCGGTCCGCGCACGGCGGAACGCGTTCTCGGCGCCGCACGAAAAATTTCAAACGACAAAAAAATTCCGTTGCTCGTCGCGCTTCTCGATGCTTCCGTTCTGAAAAAAATTCCGGACGTTGCGCGAGACGATTACGGCGATTTCGTTTTGACGTTGCAGAACATGGCGGAAGCGCTTTCCGGAAAAGAACTCGCGAGCGTTCCCGCGCCCGCGCCGCTTCCGGAGAAAAAACCGAGCGTTCCCGCATCGCACGGCGAACTTTTTGAATTTTTCGCAACCGACGGGAACTCGCACGAATCCGATGAAAAAACGTCCGCGGAAAATTCCGTTCCCGCCGGAAACGATGCGGGAACGCCGACGCCCGCCGACGCGCCGAGCGTTCATGCCACGCCCGCCGAAATCGTAAGAATCGGGCTCGACGGTTGGTACGGAGATTTTCTCAAAAAAATTTATCCGAACTGGCAACAGCGCTACGATGACCTCGAAAGCATGATCGGTTTTGCCGAAAAATTCGACACGCTCGCGGATCTTCTCGCGCAGTTGGCGCTTCTCAACACGGAAACGACCGACAAGGACATGCGGGAACGCGACGGCACAAATGATTCGCTGCGCCTTTCCACGATTCACCAATCGAAAGGGCTGGAATTTCCGGTCGTGTTCGTCATCGGTTGCGCGGACGGATTGTTCCCGCTTCGTCGCGCGATTGACGATGGAGACGTCGATGAAGAACGCCGGCTTTTCTACGTTGCCTGCACGCGTGCAAAAGACAGGCTATACCTGCTTTATCCGAAAATCGGCTCGGCGCGCGATCCCGATTTTCTCGAAGTTTCTCGCTTCATCAGCGAAGCGGATTCGGCGACGTATCGCAAACTTTACGGGAACGCCCGCGATTTCTAAGCTCGCGGGAACGCGCGTCTCAAAGCGGATTGTCGAACCCGATAAATTCCCACGGGAGCGCGAATTTTTCGGAAAGCTCCGCCGCAAGTGCGCAAACGCCTGCGCGTTCCGTGGCGTAATGTCCGCACGGATACAAATTCAGGCGTTCGTCCTGTGCGCGAACGAAATTTTCTTCCTTAATTTCGCCCGTAACGAGCGTGTCGCAACCGAGTTTCGCGAGCGACGGCACGGCGGCGTTCCCGCTTCCGGAAAGAATCGCGATGCGAGCGGGATTTTCGCTCCCGCATTCAATCGCCTTGAACGTTGCGGGAAAAAGTCCGAGCAGACGCTCGGCGAGCACGCGCCGAGGAATGCCTTCGCAAATCGCGGCAAATGCCGTTCCGTTAAATTCCAAGCCCCATTCGAGCACGCGCAAGCCGAGTTCCCGCGCGAGCACGGCGTTGTTGCCGATTTCCCGATGCGCGTCCAAGGGCAAATGGCAACCGTAAACGGCGAGCCCGGCATCGAAACAGGTTTTGAATTTTTCGTAAACCGTTCCCGTGACGGGCTGTTGCGCGCTCCAAAACATGCCGTGGTGCACGATGAGAAAATCCACTCCGCGCCGCGCCGCTTCTTCAAAAACGCGCAGCCCGGCGTCCACCGCCGCGCCGATTTTGGTGACATTGCCGCCGTTGGCAAACTGAAGTCCGTTCACCGCGCCCGGGAAATCGACGACATCGCGCCGCGCCGTTCGCGCATCGCAGTATTCGACGATTTCCTCAAGCTTCGGCATGTCCGAAAAACGCGGGAACGCTTAGCGTTTTTTTCGGGAAGACGAACGACGGGATTTACCCGAAGACGATTTTTTCCCGTCGGCGTTCCCGTTATCAAGATCGCCGACGGAGTCCGCGTCCTCTTCGTCCCATTGCATGGTTTCGTCCTCGTCGAGATTTTCGTCCTCGTAATCGGGAAGATCGTTGACGGCGGAAAAATCGTCTTCGTCCTTCGCTTTGATTTTTTCGTCTTCGTCGTCGATGCTGAGCTCGTAGCCCTCGGGAACGAATTCGAGCACGTCGATGATTTCTTGAAAAAGATGCGTGGCGCGCCCTTCCATAAATGCCTGCGTCTGCGCATCGCGAATTTGCTCCTCGAGCTCGGTAACGGTGAGTTTCTGCGCGAAATCCAGCTTGTCGTTGAGATATTTCATGCGCAGAGCCGTGATGTGGTCGAGAAATTCGGCGTAAGCGCCTTTTTCCTCGTTCACGATGTCGGGAAGCGCGAACAACTCTTCCGTAGTGTCGAAAAACGTTTCGTTCACGCGAACGAGACGCGCGGTCTTGTCGGGATTGATCGACTGAATCTGGAAAGGAATAAACGCGTTTTCGACGATTTCGGTCTGCAAGCCGTAATCGCGCAAACCGTCGAGAAGATTTAGGATATAACCGACTTGGCGCGGATCGATGATGCTGAGCGCATCGACGTCCCAATGCACGGGATCGCTGATTTCCTTGACCCACCAGTTCATATCTTCGCCGAAGCGAACGACACACCAAGTCAATTGCGGAGAAGTTTTGCTCATAATGTTTTTTTGATTTTTCTCTTAAAAATTTATTGCGGAAAATTCTTCGTCAAAAAAAGCTCCGACGCGAAAAATTACGCCGGAGCTTTTTTCTCGCGGGAACGCGCTCACTCGGCGTTCCCGTCGACGACGATGACTTTGCGGTCTTCGGCGACTTCTTCGCGGGTTCCGTTCTGCACGGCGTAGGCTTCGCCGAGCGCCTGGATCTGAGCGGAATCGTCCGCACCGAGGCGCATCAAATAATTTTTAACCGCCTGCGCGCGTTTGTCGGAGAGCGCGAGATTGTATTCTTCGGTTCCGAAATAGTCGGAATAGCCGACGATGTAAATGTTCCCGCGTTTCACGGCGTCGAGCGCGGCATCGAGTTTCGAGCGTTCGCTTTCTTCGACGTTGAATTTGTCGAATCCGAAATAAACGACCGCGAGCTTGGCGTGTTCGGGAATCGCGCCGTCGCGAATCCACGCGGCAACGCGATCGCCGGCGGGCGTTTCGTCGCGAACATCGTCGGCGGTCAGCGACTCGTCATCGTCGGGAATTTCCCCGGGAACGTTCGTCGCATCGTAGCTCGAACCGGTGCGGGAATTATTCCACTGATTCGGAAGGCTCTTGGGACCGCAACCCGTAAAAGCGAGTGCGATAGCGGAAAGGAAGGCAATGACGGTGATATTCTTCATGGTTTGAATTTTTGAGAAATGAAAAGACAAAAAAGGCTCAATCGCAACTACATTTTCGGGGTTTCGGGCGGCCTCAGCTCGGCGATTTTCGCCATAAACCGGCGCGACGCTTCGCGGAAACGATCGGGCGCATCTTTCCCGGGATCGAATTCTTCCGGGAACATGGGTTTCCCGAAAACAACGGAGAGATCCGCGCGCGCGGGAATCGCCGAGCCTCGCGGCAAAACATCGCCCGTGCCGAAAACGCGCACGGGAACGACGGGAACGCGCGTTTTGCAGGCAATCAGCCCGGCGCCGCCCTGCGCTTTCCCGAGCTTGCCGTCCTTGCTGCGCGTGCCCTCCGGGAAAAGAATCAACGCATGACCTTCCCGAAGCACGGTGAAAACTTTTTTGAACGCTCCGACGTCCCCGCCGCCGTCGCGATCAACGGGAATGACGTTGCAATACGGCAAAATTCGCCGAAGCACGGGATTATCGAGGAGCGTTTTGCGGGCGAAAAAATACATTTCCCGCGGGATCACGCAACCGATGAGCGGAGGATCGATGAAGCTGACGTGATTGCTCGCGATGAGAAAGCCGCCCGAGGGCAAATTTTCCAAGCCGACCGCTTCGACGCGCCCGAACGAATTCATAAACGCGCGCGCGCCGTGGTAGATGAGCGAATAAAGTTTTTTCTCGGTGTAGAGTTCCATTTTTGCGTTCCCGCAGAAAGATTTACGCCAACTCGGAAATCATGCCGCCGATTTTTTCGACGACCTGTTCCAACGTGAGAAAAGTGCTGTCAATTTTCACCGCTCCCGCAGGGCAAGCCAACGGCGCCGTTTTGCGGGAAGAATCGATTTTGTCGCGCTCGGCAATGGAATCGCCGATGCCTTCCGCCGCGCGCCGGCGTGCCCGCGCCTCGGGATCCGCCGTGAGAAAAATTCTGAGATCCGCATCGGGGAAAATGACGCTCCCGATGTCGCGCCCGTCCATGATGAGTCCGTCAAAACCCGCTTCGCGCGCGACATTTTTCTGCGAACGCTGATACTCGAATAGAAATTTCCGCACTTCGGGAATCGCCGCAAAACAGGAAACAACCGCGTTCACCGCATCGTTGCGAATTTCCGAATCCGCGGGAACGCGACCGCCGATGCTCATCGCCGCCTCGCGCTCGTTCACAACCGTGCCGAGATCGAGATTTTCGAGCGGATTTTGCGCCACGAAAAATTCCTCCGGCGAGGAAATGCCGCGCTGAAGAAGCGAGAGCGCCACTGTGCGATAATGCGCTCCCGTGTCCGCGTGCATCAGATTATGATTCGCCGCGAGCCGGCGCGAAGTCGAGGATTTTCCCGACGCGGCGCCGCCGTCAACCGCGATGACCAAAAAATTTTTCCCTTTCGCCATGTTGAACGCGCGCGAAAAGTTTTTCTTCAAAAAGCCTTACGCGAACTGACGCAGGAAGCGCAGATCGTTCGCGTAAAAGTGGCGAATATCGTCGATCCCGTGAACGAGCATCGCGATGCGCTCAAGTCCGACGCCGAACGCAAGCCCGCTCCACTCGGCGGGATTGATTTCGACATTTTCAAAAACTTTCGGATCCACGAGCCCGCAGCCCATGATTTCCAGCCAGCGACCGCTGAGCCGACCGAGGTTCGGCGACTTGATGTCCATTTCAAAACTCGGCTCCGTGAACGGGAAAAAGCTCGGGCGCAAACGCGTTTCAACCGTGCTGCCGAAAATTTCGCGGACAAACGAATCAAGCACGCTTTTCAAATCTTTCAGCGTAACGTTTTTATCGACCCAAAGCCCCTCGACTTGATGAAAATTCGCGGAGTGCGTGGCGTCCACCGTGTCGCGGCGGAAACAACGTCCGGGAGCGATCACCCGAATCGGCGGCTTGCGCGAAAGCATCGCGCGAATTTGAACGGATGACGTGTGCGAGCGCATGATGTAGGCTTCGTCGCCTTTTTTCGGAGCGTCTTTCGCGACCGTTCCCGCGGGAAGAAAAAGCGTGTCCTGCATGTCGCGGGCGGGGTGCGTTTCCGGCGTGTTCAGCGCATCAAAGCAATACCATTCGCTCTCGAGCTCGGGACCTTCCGCAATCGTGAAGCCCAACTTGTGGAAAACGCGGCAAATTTCCTCGCGAACCTGCGTGAGCGGGTGCGCCATTCCGGAAAAATCGTCCGGGGACGGAAGCGAAGAATCAATCGGCTCTCCGAGCTTTCCCGCGAGCTCGTTTTCCTCGATGCGCGCGAGCGCGGACGCGAGCGCAGCATCAATGCGCTGTTTCGCGGCGTTGATGAGCTTTCCCGCCGCCGGTTTTTCTTCCTTGGGCAATTTGCCGATGGACTTCATCACCTGCGTGAGAGAACCGTTCGGCCCGGAAATTCGCGCCTTGAACGCGTCGAATTCCGGACGCGTCGAGATACCGGGAGCGGTCGTTTCCGTTTCTGAAATGATTGTTTCGAGCTGTGCCTGCATTTTATTCTTAAAAAATTTCGGCGATTTTATGCGGGAACGCGGAAAAAGTGAATAGCGAAAATCCGTTCCCGCGCGCACAAAAAAAGACCCGTCCTATGCGGACGGGTCTTTGACTGCGAAACAAATAACTTATTTCGTCTTAGCGGCAATAGCCTTGAGCGCAGAGCCCGCCTTGAACTTGACGTTCTTGGAGGCCTTGATGCTGATCTTTTCGCCGGTCTTCGGGTTGACGCCCTTGCGAGCGGCACGCTTCGCGACGGAGAAGGTTCCGAAACCGATCAACTGAACGGTCGTGTCCTTCTTGATACCAGCCTTGATGCCGTCGAGAACGGCTTCAACCGCACGTTCGGCCTGCGCTTTGGAGGCATCAGCGCCGAGAGCTGCTTTTACTGCTTCGATGAGTTCACCTTTATTCATAGTAGTGATTTAGTGTATTTGTTGTTGTGTCTTTAAGTCGTTAACCGTGTGTTAACGCTGACGAATACAGACTTGGCGCGGGATTTCGTCAATAACTTTTCTGAAAAAAAAGCGTTCAAAAATCTTCTCAAAACCGCCAAAAAAGGCTTGTCGTGCGAGGAAAATAGTGGTTGCGGCATTTTTCGAGCGTTCCCGAAAAACGAAAATCCCCGCATACAAAAATTATATGCGAGGACAAATTTTCGCCGCGAACGCGAGCGTTATTCCGCTTGCGGACGCAGTTTTGAAGCGGACGGGAGCGTGTTGTCCGTTCGCAGAAGAAACGCAGCTTCCTTATTTTTCACCCACACGCCCTGCTCCTTGAACATTTTCGCGGGAACGCGCTCGCACGCCTCGCCGATCGTCGTCGCGGGAACGCGGCGCCCTTTTTTTGAACGATTATATTCGTAAGTCGCGGCAACGATGCGCTCCTCCACGGTGTATTCGCTTTGGTCTTCCGGAATCTGCACGACCCAACCGACGAGCTCCTTTCCCTCGAGCACGCCCGCGGGATCGCTCGCGACGAATACGTATTTTTTTTTCGTCGCCGGCTCGCGCTCTTCCGCTTCCATTTTCTCGAGTTTAATCTCCTCTTGAAGATCGGAAATAATCTGCGCCGTCAGACGCGCATCGACGGAATTGCGTTCGAGCACCACTTGCAAAAGATCTAAATCAACTTTAGCCATAATGTCGGGAAAGCAAATTTTTTTTCGGGAAAAATGGCAAGCGGAATACGGGAACGCGAAAAAAATGCTGAAATTTTCCTGTCCGTCGAGCGTCCTGGGTTATTAAAATAAGGGCACAGGAATCTGAATTTTTGTTGTCATGAAATTTCCGAAATTCTATCCGGCGTTCGCGCTCGCTTTCCTCGCGTTCCCGCAACTCGACGCGCTCGCGGCGGGAACGGATGACGAAATGAACGCCGCACCGCCGCCGAGCGTTCCCGCCGAACGGCAAGCCGACACGCGAAGCCGAGCCGTTTTTTCCGTTCTCGACGACAACGACTTTTTCGGCAAATGGTCCGATAAATATTACACGAATCATACGCGACTCGCGCTCACGCTCGGCGCCACGGATGCGGGCAACGGAATCCGCGATGCGCTTTTTTTCTCGTTCGGGCAGGAAATTTACACGCCGAAAGACCGCGCAGTAGCCGTTCCCGACCCGCGCGACCACCCTTACGCCGGCTACCTTTACGCCTCGGCGGGAACGGTCCGTTTCAGCGATGATTTTTCCGTTGCCGCGGAAATCCAGCTCGGTGCGACGGGCGACAAATCTTTTGCGGCGCAAACACAGAGAGAATACCATCGGCTGATTCACGAAATTCGCCCGGCGGGTTGGGACACGCAGATTCACGGGCGCTTCGTCGCGCAGGCGATCGGCGATGTTCGTTCGCGCATCATGCTCGCCGGCGCTTGCGGGAACGAAGCGTTCGGTGCGGATTTGGTCGTGCGTGGCGTCGGAGACCTCGGCAATCTTCGCGGCATCCTTTCTGCGGGAACGCAACTTCGCTTCGGGCGAAATTTGCCGAAAGATTTCGGCGCGTTGCCGGACATGCGCCGCGCGTCCTCCGTTGCGTTCGATCCGCGCGTTTCCGCCTCGATTTACGCCTTCGCGGACATTTCGGCGGACGCCGTTTTCTGGGACAAAACGCTGACCGGCGATTCCGGCGGGCACGCGGACATTTGCGCCTACCCGTTCGTCGGCGAATTATCGTTCGGCGTTTGCGCGATTTACGATTGTGTTTCGATCACGTTTTTCCAAACGTTCCGCTCGAAAGAATTCACGTCGCAGGACCACGAGTTCTTCATCTACGGCGGCTTCCGCGCCTCCGTGTTTTTCTGAGCGTTCCCGCCGGTCGTTTTTTTCAGAAAAAAAATGAACTCCGCCGACGGCATCTGCGAAATCCTGCGTTCCCGCGCCGCAAAAAACGGCGGGAAAATGAGCTTTCGCGATTTTTCGGAAATCGCGCTTTTTCACCCGCGCTTCGGCTACTATCGCCGGGAGAAAAACCGCGTCGGGCGCACCGCGGGAACGGATTTTTACACGGCGTCCAGTCTCGGAGAAGTTTTCGGAGCTCTCGTGCGCGAAGCCGCGGGAACGTTGCTCGGCGCGAGTGAAAATTTGCGCGACTACGCGCTCGTCGAAATCGGCGCCGAGCCCGGGCAAACGCATTTCGCGGCGCAACGTGAATATTTTCGGGAAATCCGCACCGTGCGCATCGGCGAAGAAATCGAAATTCCGGAAAAATCCGTCGTTTTCGCAAACGAACTTTTCGACGCGCAACCGTTTCACCGTCTCGTTTCGCTCGCGGGAACGTGGAAAGAAATCGGCGTGGAGGAAAATCCGCACGCGCCGGGAGAATGGCGGGAAACGCTGCTCGAAACGCTTTCGTCGCCCGCGCTGGAAACCTTTGCCGACGGCGTTCCCGCGCCCGCCGACGACGGTTGGCACCTCGACGTTTCGCTCGACGCGGAAACGCTTTTGCGAAAAATTCTCGCGGGAACGTGGCGCGGAATCGCAATCTTTCCCGACTACGGAAAAACGCTCGCGGACTGTCTCGAAGCGTTCCCGGAAGGCACCGCGCGCGCCTATTTTCGCCACACGCAAAGCAACGCGCTCACGCTCGCGCCGGGCGAACAGGATTTAACCTGCCACGTACTTTGGGATCGCTTGAAACCGATTTTCGCCGAATGCGGATTCAGCGCGGGAACGACGATGCGACAGGAAGCGTTTTTCATGAAATTTGCGCTTCCCGAAATCGAACGCATCATCTCCGGCGGGAACGCTCCGGACGCCGCGCAAAAACGCGCAACGCTCACCGAAATTCTCCACCCCGCAAAAATGGGGCACGCGTTTCAAGTGCTGTTCGCCGAAAGACTCTCGGTCTAATTTCTGACCACGCCCGCCCACCACGGCTCGAGCGGATTGTGCGCACCGCAGAGAAAAATTTCCGCGCGTTCCCGCATTTTTTCAAGCCACGCGGCGACTTTTTCGGATTCCTCAAAACCGCCCTCGTGTTTCGTGTAAACGGTGAGCGAAATAAATCCGCCGGGCGCAAGCAACGCCCACGCGGCATCGAGCGCGGGAACGGTCGTCTCCGCGCGAGTTTTCACGCGACGGTCGCTTTTCGGCAAATATCCGAGATTGAAAAAAACTGCGCGGACGTTCCCGCGCCACGCCGAACCGAGACGCTCGCGCATTTCTTCGTGTCCGCACGTGAAAAATTCCGCGCGCTCCGCAAGCCCCGCACGCGCAAGGCGTTCCCGCGTCGCCGCAATCGCTTCTTTTTGCACGTCGAAAACGGCAACGCGCCCGTTCCCGCCGACAAGTCGCGCGAGAAATTCCGCATCGTGCCCGTTCCCGGCGGTCGCATCGATCGCAAGCCCGCCGTCGGAAACGCCGAAGCGTTCCCGCGCGAAATCATGCGCCCACGTTGCGAGATTGATTTTCATCGGTCGAAAAAAGAAAGCGGCTCCGTCGCTAAATTTCAATTGAAAATCAAGGCGGGAACGGACACTATTTCTGCTTTCCCCAAGCTATTGTTCAAAAAAACATTTTCACTCAAAAATACCCATGCCTAAAGTTCTTCTGAAAGATATCGATCCCCGCGAACAAAAGCAGATCGCCGCCGCAGAAAACGCGATCGCCCGAGGGAATCCGCAATTCGCCGCAGAAACCTGCCAAGCCGTTCTCGGACGCCACCCCGAATGCACGGAAGTGCGCCGCACATTGCGCCGCGCGCAAAAAGCCCTCTGCGGGAACAAACCCGTGGGCGGCGGTCTCGGGAAGCTCATCAGCTCCATCTCGCTCGCCGGAAAATCTTCCGTCGCAAAGACCGACCCGAAAGCCGCGATGGAACACGCCGAAAAAATGTTGGCGAAAAATCCTTTCGACATTCCCGCGAACAAACTTCTCGCCGATGCCGCCGAAACGCTCGGGCTGTGGGACACCGTCGCCCTCGCCTACGAAGAAATCGTCGCCGTCGAACCCAAGACCGAAAATTACAAACTGCTCGTCAACGCCTACATGAACGACAATGACGGCGAACGCGCAGAAAAAGCCGTGAACGGTGCGTTGAAAAAATTCCCCGGCGACGGCGATTTGCAGGAACTCGCGCGGCAGGTTTCCGTCAAAATGACGATGAAAAAAAGCTGGGACGACGGCGGCGACTACCGCAGCAAAATTGCCGACAAGGAAAAGGCGCTCGAACTCGAAAAGAAATCCCGCGTCGTCTCCGATGCCGAATCCGCCGCCGCAGAAATTCCGAAGCTGCTCGAAGCCGCGCAGGCGGATCCCGAAAACACGCAGATTTTCCGCGACCTTTCCCGCAATTACAAAATCGCCGGCGACCTCAACGCCGCCATTTGGGCGATCCAGCAGGCGCGCCAAACGACCAACGGGAAAACCGATGCAACGCTCGAAAAACTCGAGCACTCGCTCACCACGGAAAATTACGAAAATTGCATTCGCGCCGCCGAAAAAGTCGTCGCCGAAAATCCCGGGAACAAGGAATACGCCGACTACCTCGAACAACTTCGCGCCGCCGAAAAAACTTACAAATTGCAGGCGATTCGGACGCTCGTCGAAAAGTATCCGAACGATTACAACTACCGCTACGATTTCGGGCTCATGCTCCTCGAAAGCGGCGACATCAACGGCGCGATTCGCGAACTCCAGCTCGCGCAGCGCTCGCCGAAAAACCGCCATTTGGCGATGCTCAACCTCGGGCGCGCATTCATCGCAAGCGGGAAATTCGACCTCGCGGCGGATCAGCTCGCCGTCGCCAAGGGCGAAATCGGTTTGATGAACGATTTGAAAAAAGACGTCATCTACGAACTCGCCCGCGCGCTGGAACTCTCCGGCAAACGCGATCAGGCAGTCGCC
This sequence comes from Sphaerochaetaceae bacterium, assembly GCA_963613695.1. GTDB lineage: Bacteria > Verrucomicrobiota > Verrucomicrobiia > Opitutales > UBA953 > Spyradosoma. The sequence goes on along the minus strand of CAVEBA010000015.1, from coordinate 789 downwards.
GAATACAAGGCTCTTTACATGGCGGATTCGACCTACAAGGACGTTTCCGAAAAAATCAACGCAATCTACAAATAAACCGCATTCCCGCACACGATGAATATGCACCCGCAGATTAAACTTCTGCTTTCCCGGATTCCCGCGCTCGAACCTTGCGGGAACGATATTCAACGCGCCGTGGACGCGCTCGCCGACACGTTCCGCCGAGGCGGAAAACTTCTCCTCTGCGGGAACGGCGGGAGCGCCGCCGACGCCGATCACATTTCCGGCGAGCTTCTCAAAGGCTTTTGCTCCAAGCGCCCGCTGAACGCACAGGCGCGGGAACGACTCGGCGACGCGCTCGCAGAAAAACTGCAGGACGCTCTTCCCGCGATTCCTCTGCACAGTCTCGGCGCCATCAACACCGCATGGCTGAACGACTGCGATCCGTATTACGGCTACGCGCAACTCGTCTGGGGGCTCGGTCGCGAAGGCGACGCGCTCCTCGGGATTTCCACTTCCGGAAATTCAAAAAACGTGGGCTTCGCAATGGAAACCGCTCGCGCAAAAGGGCTCACGACAATCGGACTTTCCGGAGCAACCGGCGGAAAACTGAAATCCCTCGCCGATGTCTGCATCTGCGTTCCCGAAACCGCGACTTTCAAAATTCAGGAGCTCCACCTGCCCGTCTATCACGCGATTTGTCTCGCGCTCGAAGACATTTTTTTCGCCGCCGGCGAAAAAAGTTGAGGAGTCGAAAAGGTGGAGAGTGTAAGGTGGAGGGTGTAAGGTGTAAGGGGTCCCACCCAACAC
>CAVEBA010000014.1:0-19117 GCA_963613695.1 Sphaerochaetaceae bacterium | reverse complement strand
GAGGCTTGATATTTTTTTGAGCATTGCCCCGGGCTTCCGCCCGGGGTTTCTACATAGGTAGTCCCTACGGGACTTTCAGTTTCTTGAAAAAAGGATTTCGATGCGGAGACGTGAACGTCTCCGCCCCCAAGAAAATTTTGTTTTGCCGAGCGCGAAACGGAACGCTAATTTCCCGCATCTTATGTTCGCAAAAATCATGAAAACACTTGCTTCCGCACGAGAAATGTTGTGCGGGAATGTTATTACCCCCCCCCCCCCATTCGGCGATAGCGCTCCCGCGCTGATTTCGCGCGGCGATTCGCACGTTTTCAAAGGCGTCGCGATTTTGCTGATGATTGAATTTCACGCGTTCTACGTGAATAGAATTCCGCTCGGATCGACGGTTCGGCAGGTGCTCATCGATCACACGTTGTTTGCGAAGCTTTGCAATTTGGGTAATGTCTGCGTGCCGATTTTCCTTTTCGTCACGGGGCTAGGGCTTGCGCTTTCTGCGAAAAAACCGTTCACGGGAACGGCGAAAAAATCGCTTTTTCGTTTTTGGAAAATGTATCTGCCTTGCGTGTTGATCGGCGGTGCGGCACTCGCATTTTTCCCGGTGGAATATCCCAACGGCGTCGAGTACTCCGTCGGCGTGAAGCAAATCGCGCTCGCGTTTCTCGGGCGCGGCGGAAAGGTTTGCGGCGAGTGGTGGTATGCATCGCTGTTTCTGACGGCGATTATCGTGTATTTCCCGATTTGCCGCATCGCGTTCGCAAAGTTCGGCGGCGGCGTGCGCAATGCGGTTTTCTGCGCGGGAACGCTGTTGCTTTGGCTTGTCGCCGCGTGGGCGGTCGGCGGAAAACTTCCTCACTACGGGTGGGCTCCTGCGTTTGTGCTCGGCTATCTCGCGGGAACGCTGAATTTTTCGTCGGAAGCGCCGATTGAATTTTTGCGAAAATTTCGCGAGAAAAATTTCGCTTTGCGCGCGGCGGTCGCGATCGCATTTTTGGCGACGAGCGCGGCGATTGCAATTTTTATTCCGCGAATCGGCGGACTTCGCGTGCTCATTCTGCCTGCAATTTTGTTTGCGACATGGGCGCTCGTTCCCGCGGGAACGCTTGTCGGGAAAGTGCTCGCGTTTTTCGGGAAATACAGCGGCTGGATGTGGCTGAATCACAGCTTTTTTCTGTATTACTACTTGCGGCACGAGTTGTATTCGCTCGGCGGAGATTCCGCGCTCGGCAGCGTTTTCGCGGTGTTTTTCGCGACGACGGCGCTTTCGCTGATCGCGGCGATTGCAACGGATTTCCTTTTTGTCCGTGTCGAGCGGCTTTTTCGCGACGCAAGGCGGACGTCATTTGACGAGCAGGACGAGCGTTCCCGCAAAAAAAAGCGTTCCCGCGGATTACGGGAACGCTTTTTTTGTTTTGCCGAATTTTTTTTTCGCTTACGCGATGGGGACTTCGAGCTCGACTTCCGCCGCGTAATCAACGCCGGGAAGCCCGAAGCCGAAGAGCTTCAGGAAGCCCGCCTGATAGCCGGTGAAATCGGAGAGCTCGAGCAGATTTTCCGTCGAGACCTTCGGCCAAATTTCGAAAACTTCTTTCTGCACGTCATCGCGCATTTCCCAGTCGTCGATGTGCACGAGTCCCTGTTCGTCGAACGTGAGCGCGTTGTCGTTATACATTTGCGTTTCAAAGAGGCGCTGAATCTGCTCGATGCAATCTTCGTGCAGACCTTTCGCTTTCATCACCTTGAACAAAATCGAAATGTAGAGCGGCACGACGGGAATCGCCGACGAAGCCTGCGTTACGACCGCCTTGTTCACGGAAACGAACGCGCGTCCGCGACGAATTTTGAGAATCGCGTCGATTTCATTCGCTTTGGCGTAGAGATCTTTTTTCGCCTGTCCGATCGAGCCGTCTTTGTAAATCGGCCACGTCAGCTCCGGCCCGATGTAGGAATACGCAACGGACTGGCAACCGTCCGCGAGCAGTCCCGCATCGTCGAGCGCTTCAATCCAAAGTTTCCAATCTTCGCCGCCCATGACCTTGACGGTCGCCTTGATTTCTTCTTCGTTCGCGGGTTCGATCGTCACATCGTTGACGAGCTTTTTATCCGTGTCGAGATTCTTGGAATGGAACGGTTCGCCGACGGTTTTGAGAACGGATTTGTAAACTTCGCCGGTCACGGGATCGGTGCGGCGCGGCGCCGCGAGCGAATAAACGACGAGGTCGATTTTCGGCATTTCCTTTTTGAGGCGTTCGATGACTTGCGCTTTCATGTCGGCGGAAAACGCGTCGCCGTTCATCGAAGCGGCGTAGAGTCCGACTTTCTTGGCTTCGGCTTCGAAAGCGGCGGTGTTGTACCAACCGGCGGAAGCGGGTTTGCCGTTCGCGCTCGGGCGTTCGAAATAAATTCCGAAAGTATTCGCGCCGGAACCGAACGCGGCGGAAATGCGGGATGCGAGCCCGTAGCCCGTGGACGCGCCGATGACGAGCACGTTTTTCGGCCCGTTTTTCATTGCGGGGCGGCTTTTGACGTAAGCAATCTGCTCGCGGATATGGGCGGCGCATCCTTCCGGGTGTGCCGTGATGCAAACGAATCCGCGAACGCGGGGAGAGACAACTTGTTTTGCCATAGTGCCTGCGATTTTGCGCGAACGGCGTTCCCGCCGCAATGCGAAAGTTCCTCCATTTTCCCGTTCGACAAAAGAACGGGAACGTGTTTTGCTGACAGGAAAAATTTTTTCCTTTCGAAATGATCAGCAGCAAGACAGACGACACGCGCATTCAACGGCGAAAACCGCTTGTTACTCCCGCGCTTTTGATGGACGAAATTTGTCCGTCGGAAAAGGCGCTTCACACGGTCGAGCGCGCGCGTGAAGGCATCAGCCGAATCTTGAACAGGGCGGACGACCGGCTCGTGGTCATCACCGGTCCGTGTTCGATTCACGACGTTCCCGCCGCACTGGATTACGCGGCGTTCGTCTCCGAATACGCGAAAAAATACGAGAACGACCTCCTGCTCGTCATGCGCACTTATTTTGAAAAGCCGCGCACGGTTGTCGGCTGGAAAGGGCTGATTAACGATCCTTACATTGACGGCACGTTCCGCATCAACGACGGCTTGCACATCGCCCGCAAACTGCTTTGCGACATTTCCGACATGGGCGTTCCCGCGGCGACGGAATTTCTCGATCCGATTACTCCGCAGTTTCTCGCGGATCTCGTTTCCTACGGCGCCATCGGCGCGCGCACGACGGAGTCGCAAATTCACCGCGAGCTCGCGTCCGGGCTTTCCATGCCGATCGGTTTCAAAAACGGAACGGACGGTATGGTGCAGGTCGCGATTGACGCCGTGCGTTCCTCGCATCATTCGCACTGGTTCCCGTCGGTGACGAAAGACGGCGTGGTCGCGATTTTTGAAACGCAGGGCAACCGCGATGCGCATGTTATTTTGCGCGGCGGTTCCCGCACGGGACCGAATTACGGCGAAGAATACATTCGCGAATGCGAGGAAAAGCTGACGGCGGCAAATCTTCCGGCGGCGGTTGTCGTCGATTGTTCGCACGGGAACAGCAAAAAAGATTACTCGCGCCAGCCGCTCGTCGCGGCGGATCTCGCGGCGCAAATTTCTGCGGGGCAGGGCGTAATCACGGGCGTGATGATCGAGAGCAATCTCGTCGAGGGGCGGCAGGATTACCACTGCGACGGCACGCAAACTTGCGTTTACGGGCAAAGCATCACAGACGCCTGCATTTCCGTCGAACAGACGAAAGGCGTGCTCGAAATTCTCGCGCAGGCAGTGCGTTCCCGCCGCGCGAAAAAATCCTAACGTCGCGCAAAATCGGAGATTTTTTCCGAACAAAAAAAGCGTTCCCGCGAATTTACGGGAACGCTTTTTTTTGTTTGTTCGATTTTTTATTGCCAGCCGAGAAGCGTGATTCCTTTGCGGTTCGCCTCGGCGAAAACTTTTTCTTTTTCGAGAATGACGACGTTGTCCGCTTCGAGCGCGGCAGCGGCGATCCCGCCGATTTCCATGCTTTCGAGCGTGCGCAATCCGAAACACGGCACGTCGAAACGATAGTCGTGCCCCGGCTTCACGGTTTTGACGTAGAGCGGATTTTTCTTCGGAATATCGGCGCAGCGGCGCAACATTTTGTCCGTGCCTTCGTAGGCTTCGACGGCGGTAACCGTGCCTCCGGAAACGACGACGCCTTGTCCGATGTCCAAGCGCGCGCATTCCTTCGCGATGCGAATTCCGTATTCGAGTGCAAAATCGTCAACGCGTTTTGCCTTGCCGACGAGCGTTCCCGGCGCGGCGAGCTGATCGTCCATAAACGCGCGCGCGTCGAGTTGCTCGACGCCGATTTTCGCGGCTTCGTCGGCGACGGCGCCGAAGAGCGTGTGCGCGTTGCGTTCTTTGAGCCGCGCGAGAATCAGTGCTGCTTTCAAGTCGGGAACGAGCCCGGCGAAAAGGCGTTTCGGCGCGACTTGCCCCGCCATAACGAAGTAGCGCGCGCCGAGTTTTTCAAGCGAAGCGAGAAATTTTCCGAGCTGTCCGAGCTTCACCGTGCGCACGCGTTCCCGCGGGAACGTCGCGACGAAATCTTCGTCAACTTCGCCTTCGATCGCGATGAGCGAAACGTCCGTTCCCGCCGCGCGCGCGCGTTCCGCGAGCATTCGCGGGTAGGCGCCCTTGCCGGAGAGAAGCGTCAGCCCCGCTGCGGGATCGAAGTTGTCGGGAAGAAATCGTGAAAGCGCGTGCATGGTTTATTTTCTTTTCTTTTCCGGGAACGGCTTTGTCTTTTCCGTTTTCTTTTTTCCGTTGATGACGACGGTTACGGTCTGTTCCGTCGGAGAAAACAGTTCGTGTTTGATGACTTTCCCGTTTTTCCAATCGAAATTGACGGTGATGTTCCCGCGAGCTTTCATGCCGCGCACGGAGCCGTCGGGCCACGCTTTGCAAGGCGCGGGAAGCAGTTCGATTTGTCCGGCGTGGGATTGCAAAAGCATTTCCGCGACGCCGGCGGGATAGGCGAAATTTCCGTCCATCTGGAACGGCGGGTGCGTCGTGAGCAGATTCGGGAGCGTGTTGTGAGTGAAAAGTCCCTCGATCATTTCGTGCGCCTTGTCGCCTTCTTTGAAACGCGCCCAAAGCGCAGTGCGCCACGGCCAAGACCACGAGCGGCGGGAGTCGCCCGCCGTGCCGCGCAGTTCGAGCGATTTTTTCGCGGCAGCGGCGAGAGCGGGCGTTTTCGCGACGGAAATTTCACTGCCCGGGAACACGGCAAAAAGGTGCGACGTGTGGCGGTGTCCGCTGACCATGTTCGGACGATCGATAATCCATTCCTGCAAGTAGCCGCCGGGAGCGATTTTGTCCGGTGCGAGCCGATCGCGTTTGTCTTGAAGTTTTTTTGTCCACGCGGCATCGACGCCGAGAATTTTCGCCGCTTCGATCGTGTTGTTGAAAAGATCGCGGACGAGCTGCTGGTCGTGCGCAACGCCGTCTTCCGTCGGACCCCATTCGTGCGACCAACCGTTGGGCGCGACGAGCGTTCCCGCCGCCATTCCCTTGAGCTGATTGCGGTCTGCGTTTTTGTCGCCGGACGCGAAACCTTTTCCGTCCTTGCCGAGCTCTTTCAAGTGGTCTTCCCAAAATTGGCAGGCTTCTTTCATCATGGGATAAGCCTGTTCCTTGAGGAATTTTTTATCCTGCGTGAACTGGAAATGCTCCCACATGTGAAGCGCGTACCAAGCGTTGATCGGCACATTCCACATTGTCCAACCGCCCCAGCCCCACGGATTTTGAGAAATGCGCGTCGTCCAGCCGCGATGACTTTCGCCGAACTGTTTTTTCGTCATTGCGCGCGATGCGGGAGCGCTCTCCGTGATGAAGTTGAGCAACGGCAAATGGCACTCGGAAAGGTTCGTAACTTCCGCCGGCCAGTAGGCTTCCTGAATGTTGATGTTGTTGTGATAATCGCTCGCCCACGGCGCGTGCACTTTGTGATTCCAAAGCCCTTGGAGATTCGCGGGAAGAGAATTGCGCGACGAAGACATGAGCAAATATCTTCCGAACTGGAAAAGATTTTCTTCGAGGTCGGGATCGTTTTTCGTGTCGGCGTAATTTTTGATGCGCGTCGCCGTCGGGAGCGCGGCGGTTTTTTTGTCGGTGGTGCCGAGATCGATGCTGCAACGGTCAAAAAGCTCGCGATGCGCGGCAACGTGATTTTTGCGGAGCGTTCCCGCGTTCGCATCGGAGACGAGTTTTTCCGCTTCGGCAATCGTTCCCGCGGCGGCTTTCACGGGATCGCCGCCTTTCCATTTTTTCTTTTCGCTCATCACGTAATCCGTGTTCATGGCGATGAGCACGACGACGCGGTTCGCGTCCTTGACGGAAATTTTCGGGAGCTTCGCGCCGTCGACCGAGGCGCGAAGATTGTCGCCGCCGCCGACGTATTTGACGGGGATTTCCGTGTTCCCGCCGCGAGCGGAAACGCTTCCGCCGTCGGCGAGCACGAGCACGTTTGCGGCAAATTTCATTCCGTTGGCGAGCGTTCCCGCCATCGTCAGGCGATTTCCCTGCGCGGAAATTCTCGCCGTGTGATTCGGCGAAAGCGCGAAGTTCGCCGTGATTTTTCCTTTTTCTTTTTTCGCCGTGCGATAAACAACGGCGATGACGTTTTGCGGTTTGCTTGCAAAAACTTCACGCACGTATTCGACGCCGTCTTTTTTGAACGAAGTAATCGCGATGCCGTCCGCAAGCGAGAGCGCACGCACGAATTCTTTCGGCGAATCCAAGCCCGGCGACTCAATCAGCAAATCGCCGAACGGCTGATAGCTTCCGAACGCGTCGCGCCCGGCGAGCGGTCCATAGGAGTAGCCGCTGCAGTTCCCGCCGGCATTTTCTCCGCCGCTCCAAAGCGAATTTTCGTTGAGCGCGATGCGTTCCCGCAACGCGTTGCCGAGCACCATGGCGCCGATGCGCCCGTTGCCCACCGGATAACCCTCGAATTCCCAACCTTTTTTCGCTCCGCCGTTGTCTTCGGGAATGCTCCAATTCGCGTCAAAGCTCTGCGCGGGAACGTCGGACCAAATCCAGTTTTCGGATTCGATTTTCGGGGCGGCGCCGACAAATGCGGAAAGCGCAAACGTGGCGACGAGTGCAGGGATTGTTTTGTTCATAATTCGCTTTTGAAAAAAAAGATGAAAGGGCAGAAACGCTAATGCAAGGAACACCGCGAGAAAAGCCGAAAACTCGCCCGGCGGGAACGCCGCTCAGCGCGCAAGATCGTCCAAATCCAACACGCGAATCCCGTAGCCGGAAAGCACGCATTCCGTGAGGTCGAAATCATCGGTCGAAAGCACGAGCCCGCAGCGCCCCTCCGGACGGCAAAACAGCGGATAAAGGTAATGGATATTGATTTCCGCTTGCCCGAGCGCCTGCGTGATTTTCGGCAAATCCTCGGGCGTCGGAATTTCGGCAACGACGACGCGCGTTTTCGAAAATGCAATTTTCGCCTTTCGCAACGCTTTTTCCGCGGCTTCCGCGTAGTTGGGCACAAACCGCACGACCGCACAATCCGTTTGGTCAAGGCAACTCATGCCCAGCAAATGCACATCGATGCTGACAAGCGTCTGCGTGATGGCGTTGAGGCATCCGACCTTGTTTTCGGCAAAAACCGAAAATTGAAAAATGTCCTTTTTGATGCGGGAACGCGAAACGGATTTTGGCATGGCGCGCAGAGTGTGAATTGGCGTTTTTTGAAAAACCGATTTTCCGGCGGGAACGCTCTCAACGCAAGCGAATAACTTCCGTCCCCGTTCCCGCGCAAACGGTTTTCGCCCACGTCTGACTGAACCAACTATTCGCTATTCATTGTTTTTTCGCTGAAAGCGCAAAAAAAACGTTCCCGCGGTTGGTCGGCGGGAACGTTTTTTTGTTTCGGGCGCTTACGTGCTTACGCTTCGGGATCCATTTCGAGGACTTGCCACGGGAGCCCGCACTCGTTCAGTTTTTCCATAAACGGATCGGGATCGTTTTCCTCCATGTTCCAAACGCCGGGTTTGCGCCATTTGCCGTTCATGACCATCATTGCGCCGATCATCGCGGGAACGCCGGTCGTGTAGCTGATCGCCTGCGATTTGACTTCGCGGTAGCATTCTTGGTGGTCGCAAACGTTGTAGATGAAGACTTTGCGTTTTTTTCCGTTTTTCGTTCCCGTGATTTCGCAACCGATGCAGGTTTTCCCTTTGGTGCGCGGGCCGAGCGAGGCGGGATCGGGGAGAATCGCTTTGAGGAACTGAATCGGAACGATTTTTTGACCTTGGTAATCGATCGGATCGATGCGCGTCATGCCGACGTTTTGAAGCACGTGCAGGTGCGTCAGATATTTATCGGAAAACGTCATGAAAAAGCGAATGCGTTTCAGCCCTTTGATATTTTGGCAGAGCGATTCGAGCTCTTCGTGATACATGAGGTAAGCGCTTTTTTCGCCGATGACGGGGAAATCGTATTCGCGACGGATTTCGAGCGGTCCGGTTTCTTTCCACTCGCCGTTTTCCCAGTAGCGTCCGCGCTGGGTGATTTCGCGAATGTTGATTTCGGGATTAAAATTCGTCGCAAACGGATAGCCGTGGTCGCCGGCGTTTGCGTCGAGAATATCCACGGTTTCGATTTCGTCGAAAAGGTGTTTCTGCGCGTAGGCGCAATAAACGTTGGTGACGCCCGGGTCGAATCCGGAGCCGAGCAGGGCGGTGAGCCCGGCTTTTTCAAAGCGTTCGCGATAAGCCCATTGCCACGAGTATTCGAATTTTGCGTGATTCGGCGGCTCGTAGTTTGCGGTGTCCACGTAGTGCACGCCGGCGTGGAGGCAAGCGTCCATCAGCGGCAAATCCTGATACGGGAGCGCGACGTTGATGAGCACTTGCGGTTTGAATTCGCGGAGCAACGCGACGACTTCCTGCACGTTGTCGGCATCGACCTTCGCGGTTTTGAGCACGACGCCGGTCGCGTTTTTGACGTCGGCGGCGATTGCCTTGCATTTGTTTTCGTTGCGCGAGGCGAGCATGATTTCGCCGAATTCCGCCGCGTTTTGCGCGACCTTGTGAGCGACGACGTTGCCGACGCCGCCCGCACCGATGATGAGCGTTCTTTTTTCCATTTGTGGGGATAGGTTGAAATTGTCCGCGGATTTTATCCGTTCCCGCGAAAAAAATCAATTTCTGCGCAAGGCGGAGTCGATGCGCGGGAGCGCGGCGGCGAGCGTTTCCTCGGGCGTGATGAGCGAGACCACGAGGTGCGGCGCGGGAACGCTTTCCACGTCGTAAAAATATCCGGGATGGACGACAACGTTTTCCCGCCGCAAAAGATCGACGCACAGAGCGTCTTCCGAAACGCCGCGCGGCAAGCGCACCACCGCATACCAACCCGCAGTGCGCGGCAAAATGCGCAGGGCGTGCGGCGAAGTTTTTTCCCATTCGCGGAGGAGCGCTTCGTCGGCGTCGAGCCGCGCGCGAATGCGTTCCCGCATCGTCGGCGATTCCGCGAGCAACGCGGGAACGGCGCACTGCGCCGGCGCAGACGATGAAAGATACGTGTCCGCGATGAAATCGAGCCGCGGGAGCGTTGCACCGACAAAATTTTCGTCGCCGCAAGTGAGAATCCAACCGATTTTGATTTGCGGGAGCGCGGCGGTTTTTGAAAGTCCGCCCAAGACGAAGACGGGCGCGTTCGTCGTTCCCGCAAAACTGCGAAGCGGCGTTCCCGCATCGTGCGCAGCGTATTCGAGAAAAACTTCGTCAACGACGAGCGGCACGCGGCGTTCCCGCGCGAGAGCGAGCAGGGCGGCGCGTTCGTTTTCGGAAAAAACGGAGCCGGTCGGGTTGTTCGGCGCGACGCAAAAAATCGCTCGCGTGTGCGCGTCGATTGCGTTTTCGAGCGAGGAAAAATCAAGTGCCCAGCGGTTTTCCGTTTCGTTGAAATTCAGAAAATAATTCCGCGTTTCGACAGCTTCCATTTCGCAAAGATGCGCGATGAGCGGATAGGACGGCGCGGGCGTGAGCACGTTGTCGCCGGCATCGCAAAGCAGTTTTGCGAGCCACGAATACGCTTCGCTCGTGCTTGCCGTGAGGTGCACGGCATCGTGCGAAATTTTCGCGTTGTGCGTTTTTTCGTAAAATTCGGCGACGGCGCGGCGGGCATCGGCGTTCCCGCGCGGCGACGGCGCGTAGTGTTCGATTGCTCCGGCGGCGAGCGCGCGCGAGAGGCTTTCGCGTTCCCGAAGAAAACCGACGGCAGTCGGATTCGAGACGGCGAGATCGAGCAACGGCGTTCCCGTTTCGCGTGCGCGTTCCCGCGTTTCACGCAGAATTCGCGTCCAACGATTCGGCGAAAGATCTTCGGGCAGGCGACGAGAAAAACGGAATTCCGAGTTCATGAAAAATTTTCCTTTCGCGAGTTTTTTATTCGCCGGAAAGCGCGATGAGCGATTCGAGCGAGGGATATTGGCTCGCCCAGTCGGACATGTCGGGAAGCGCGCCGACGAGCGTGTCGAACATTTCGCGTTTCGTGCGTTTCAGTTTTTCGATGCGTTCTTCGATCGTTCCCGCGGCGACCATGCGATAAACAAAGACGCGGCGCGTTTGCCCGATGCGGTGCACGCGGTCGATCGCCTGTTCCTCGACGGCGGGATTCCACCACGGATCGAGCAGGAAAACGTATTCCGCGCTGTGCAACGTAAGTCCGGTGCCGCCGGCGCGGAGACTGACGAGGAAAACGGCGGCGCCGGTATTCGCTTGAAAATTTTCGACGGGCGTCGCGCGATCCGTCGTGCCGCCCGTGAGCGTGAACACGGGCGTTCCCGCGAAACGTTTTTCGAGCGCGCCGCGCACGCGTTCGAGCAGAGAAACGAACTGCGAAAACACGACCGCCTTGCCGCCGTTGTCGATGATTTCTTCGAGCCGATCGAGCAAAACGGAAATTTTTCCCGAATGTTCGACGGGCTGTGCGGCGCGCCCCGGAAGCAACGCGGGATCGCATGCCGCTTGGCGCAAGCGCATGAGCAACGTGAGCAAATTCGTCGAACCGTCGGCGAGCGCACGGCGCGTCGAGGGATTTTTTTCGCCGAAAGCGGCGAGCCCGTCGGCGACGATTTTTTCGTAGATTTCGCGCTGTTCGGGCGTGAGCGGGCAGTGGAGCACGGTTTGCACTTTGTCGGGCAGTTCCCGCGCGACTTCGTTTTTCGTGCGGCGAAGAATGAACGGCGCGACTTGCGTTTTCATTTTTTCGAGCGCGGCGGGATCGTCGTTTTCGATTTCGCGTTCGAGCGTCGCGCGGCGTCCGAGCAAGCCCGGCATGAGGAAACGGAAAATCGCCCACAGATCGAGACGGCGATTTTCGACGGGCGTTCCCGTGAGCGCGAGACGCCGATCCGCAATGATTTTCAGACAGGCGCGAAAAATTTTTGTCTGCGGATTTTTGATGAATTGCGCTTCGTCGAGCACGGCGAAAGAAAAATGTTTTTTCGGGAGCGCGTCCGCGTGCGCGCGCAATTGACCGTAGCTGGAAAGCCAGACGTGCGGGCGCGCGGCGTTTGCGGAAGCGTTCCCGCGCGCGGAAAAATCACCGTCCGCACCGAGCGTGCGCACGACGAGTTGCGGAAAAAATTTTGCGATTTCGTTTTTCCACACGGGAACGACGCTCGCCGGGCAAATGATGAGCGCCGGGCGCCGCGCGGAAACATCGGCGGCGACGAGCGCGAGCGTTTGCAAAGTTTTTCCCAAGCCCATTTCGTCGGCGAGCAACGGGTGTGCGCCGCGTTCGAGCATGCGCCGCATCCACGCGACGCCGCGCGCCTGATACGGGCGAAGAAATTCCGGAAGCCCGGCGAGCGGTTTCGGTTCTTTGAGAAAATTTTTTCGCCACGTGCGAAGTTTCGCATCGGGTTCGAGCATCTCCGTTTCGCCGTCGCGAAAAAGCGAGAGCAACGTGTAAATCGGCAAGCCGTGCGTGGCGGGATCGGGCCAGTCGGAAATTTTTTCCGCCGTTCCCTCGCGAAGTTTCACGAGCCCGCGACCGGGCAGGAAAACGGATTCGCCGCGATGCGCGAACACTGTGCGCGTTTCCGAGACGGAGAGCGCGTTCCCGTCGAGCGAGAGCAACCATTCCGCGCCGAATTCCCGCCGCGATTCCGAACGCAGGCGCAGTTTGGCGTCGAGCTCGCGCGGCGCGGCGGCGAATCCGCCGAGCGTTTGTTCGCCCTCGATTTCGAAGCGTCGGCGCCACATCGGGAAAAATTCGTTTGCGAAACGAATCGCCGAAAGCGTTCCCGCGAGCACGTAAGCGCCGCGTTTCGCGTCGAATGCGAAACCGCCTTTGCGCGCGGCGGCGACGAGACGGATAAGTTGCTCGCGTTCGCCCGGCGTGAGCGCGTCGCTCTCGGGTTTCGTGCCGAATGCGGGAACGCGCTCGCCGTTTTCGTTTTGCCAAAATGCGGCGAAAGAAAGTTCGTTTTCCGCCGAGGAAAATTTCACGCGAAGCGGACGATTTGCACGCGCGGGAACGTCGCGCGAATCTGTGTCGGAAGCGGTGAGCGTTCCCGCGACGGCGGAATTTTTTCCGGAATTCGGTGCGGCATTTTCAGCGGATTCTTCGCCGATGGAAAGCGGGAGATTCGGATATTCCGAAGCGACGAATTCTTCGATGACGTAGAGTGCGGCGGCGGCAAACGGCGCACATTCCTTGCGCGGCGCGGCAACGCTACTGCGCCAGCGCAGATGCCCGTCGGCGTTCACGTCGAAAAAAATCTGCAGCTGCGGCGGCGTTTCTCCCGGACGGCGAAAGGAAATCGCGGCGTCATTTTCTCCGAGATAAATTTCCGCAACATTCGTTTCGCGGTAGCGACGGCGTCCCTCGTGAAGCGCATCGTCCGAGAAAAGTTTTTCCCAATCCGAAAGCGGCGGCGCGGCGAGACGTTCGCCCCAAAGCGCAAGCGCCTTGAAAGAAAACGACTTTCGCGTCGGCGGGATGTAGGGCGTGTCGTCCATGCGCGTTTGAGGGGAAAAAAAATCAGTTTGCGTTCCCGCGTTTCCGTGCGGCTTCGCCCGCTTCGTAGCGAGCGATCCACGCGCGTGACCACGGCGAAAAATCGCCGGCTTCGAGGTGTTCCCGCGCTTGCCGCATGAGATCTTGGAAAAAATGAATGTTGTGAATGCTCAGCAACGTCGAGGAAAGCATTTCGCCCGCGATGTAAAGATGCCGTAGATACGCGCGCGAAAAACGGCGGCACGTGTAGTTGTCCAAATCTGCGACGAGCGGCGATTCGTCCGTTTTGTATTTTTCGTTTTTAATGTTAATCGTGCCGTCGGGCGTGAACGCCGTGCCGTGCCGCGCAAGGCGCGTCGGCATCACGCAGTCGAACATATCCGCGCCGAGCGCAATCATTTTCAGCAATTGCGGCGGCGTGCCCACGCCCATGACGTAGCGTGGTTTGAAATGCGGAAGAAACGGCGTGCTCGCCGCGACCTGCTGCAACATTTCCGGTTCCGGCTCGCCCACGGAAACTCCGCCGATCGCGTAGCCGGGAAAATCCGCCTGTGCGAGCGCTTCGGCGCATTCCCGCCGCAAATCGTCATACACGCTGCCTTGCACGATGCCGAAAACGTGATGCCCGGCGGCGATGAATCCGTCGTCGATTGCGTTCCCGAGAAATTCGCGCGCCCAGCGCAACGTCGTGCGATTTGCTTCGGCGACATCGCGTTTCGTCGCCGGGAACGGCGGGCAAATGTCGAGCACCATCGCGATATCGCTCCCGAGCGCGCTCTGAATGTCGAGACACGAGCGCGGCGTGAGCGTGATTCGCGCACCGTCCAAATGCGAAGCGAATGTGATTCCCGCGTCCGTGATTTTGCGAAGTTTCGCGAGCGAAAAAACTTGAAAGCCGCCCGAGTCCGTGAGAATCGGGCCGTCCCAGTCCATAAATTTGTGCAACCCGCCGAGCGCGCGCACGGTTTCCGCGCCCGGACGAAGATTCAAATGATACGTGTTCCCGAGAATGATTTGTGCGCCCGTTTCCTTTACCTGCGCGGGCGTGAGCGATTTGACCGTGCCTTGCGTGCCTACGGGCATGAAGACCGGCGTCTGCACGTTCCCGTGGCGCGTGCGCAATTCGCACCGCCGCGCGGCGCTCGCGGGATCCGTTTTCAATACCGTGAAATGACTTTCTGCTTCGGAAACAGGCATGACAAAAATGAAAACGGGCATCTTATCAAAATGCCCCGTTCCCGTGAAGCGCTGATTTAAAAGGTGTAAGGTGGAGGGTGTAAGGTGGAGGGTGTAAGGTGTATGGTGGAGAGTGGAAAGTGGAAAACGGAAAAGGACTTCTTCCTAATTCCTAATTTTCAGTTATCAGTTATCAGCTATCAGCTATCAGCTATCAGTTATCACCTATCCGTTTTTTTGCGCGGCGAGCCACTTTTTGTATTCGATGGGCAGGACTTTGATGAAGCGGGAACGCTCGGTGTCCCAGTCCGCGAGAATGCGTGCGGCGCAGGGGCTCGCGGTGGCGGCGATGTGTTTTTCGAGCAGCGTGCGCACTTCGCGTTCGTCATCCTCGGTTTCGAGAAGCGAAAGCTCGACCATGCCCATGTTGCAGAAGTAATCGAAATCTCCGTTCACGTCGTAGACGTAAGCGATCCCGCCGCTCATGCCGGCGGCGAAATTTCGTCCCGTGCGTCCGAGCACGAGCACGCGCCCGCCGGTCATGTATTCGCAAGCGTGATCGCCGACGCCCTCGACAACTGCGATTGCGCCGGAATTGCGGACGCAAAAACGTTCGCCGACGCAGCCGTTGATGAAGACTTCGCCGCTTGTCGCGCCGTAAAGAAGCGTGTTCCCGGCGATAATATTTTCTTCGGGAACGAAATCTTCGCGCGAATCGGTTGCGGGAACGACGGCGATTTTTCCGCCGGAAAGTCCTTTGCCGAGATAATCGTTCGCATCGCCCTCGAGACGGAAAGAAACGCCGTGCGCCAAGAACGCGCCGAAGCTCTGACCGGCGGAGCCGCGAAACGTGAAGCGCAGCGCATCTTCGGGCAGACCGGCGTTCCCGTGCGCGAGCGCGATTTCGCCGGAGAGCATTGCGCCGACGGCGCGGTCGGTGTTGCGCACGTCAAAGATGCCTTCGGAAATTCCGTCGCGCAGGGCGGCGATGAGTTTTTTGTCGGGAACGTCGTCGATTCCGTGATGTTGCGCAACGGTTTTGCGAAGCGCGTGTCCGGGCGTTCCCGCAGGGAAAAACAGCAGTCGTGAAAAATCGAGCGTTGCCGCTTTCGGATTGTTTTTCGCGGGAACGGAAACGAGCAAATCCGCGCGTCCGACGATGTCGTCGAGTTTTTCAAAACCCATTTCCGCGAGGATTTCCCGCACTTCTTCGGCGACGAATCGGAAGTAGTTGACGATGTATTCGGGGCTGCCGGAAAACTTTTTCCGCAGGTCGGGATTTTGCGTCGCGATCCCGACGGGGCAAGTGTTCATATGGCAATTGCGGCATTGAATGCACCCGAGAATGATGAGCAACGCCGTGGAAAATCCGAATTCTTCGGCGCCGAGCAACGCGGAGAGCACGACATCGCGTCCGGTTTTGAGCTGACCGTCCGCCTGCAACACGACTTTTTCGCGCAAGCGATTGAGCACGAGTGTCTGATGCGTTTCCGCGAGTCCGATTTCGAGCGGAAGTCCCGCCCATTTGACGGAGGAAATTGGCGCCGCTCCCGTGCCGCCCTCGGCGCCGGAAATCGTGATGCCGTCGGCGTGCGCTTTGGCAACGCCTGCGGCGACGGTGCCGACGCCGCTTTCGGAAACGAGTTTCACGGTAACGTTGGCGCGCGGGTTCACGTTTTTCAGATCAAAGATGAGCTGCGCCAAATCTTCGATCGAGTAAATGTCGTGATGCGGCGGCGGAGAAATGAGCGTGATTCCCGGCATGGCGTGGCGCGTGCGCGCGATGATTTCGTTGACTTTGAATCCGGGAAGTTGTCCGCCTTCGCCCGGCTTTGCGCCTTGCGCGATTTTGATTTGAATTTCGTCGGCGTTCACGAGGTATTCCGTCGTTACGCCGAAGCGTCCGCTGGCGACTTGCTTAATCGCGGAGCGCGCGGACGTGCCGTCGGGGCGCGGGAGAAAACGCGCGGGATCTTCGCCGCCTTCGCCGGAATTGCTACGCCCGCCGATGCTGTTCATCGCGATTGCGATTGTCTCGTGCGCTTCTTTGGAAATGGAACCGAACGACATTGCGCCGGAAACGAAGCGCCGCATGACGGCTTCCGCCGGCTCGACGCGTTCGAGCGGAATCGCGTTCCCGCGGCGATAATCGAGGAAATCGCGCAGAAAAACTTTTTCCGGCTTTTCGTTGACGGCTCGGCGAAAATCTCCGTATTTCGCGGCGTCGTTTTTGCGAGCGGCGATGCGGAGCGCGCCCATCATCACGGGCGACCACGCGTGAAAATCTCCGCCTTTGCGGAAACGGTAAAATCCCGGATTTTCGAGCGCGGGAACGGCATTTTCCGTTGCCGGCGAATCGGGCGCTTCGCTCGCGGGAACGGCGAATGCCGCGCGATGCGGTGCGAGCGTTTCTTCCGCGATTTCGCCGAGTCCCACGCCGCCGATTTTCGACGTCGTGCCGGGGAAATATTTTTCGACAACGTCCTCGGCAACGCCGAACGCTTCGAACAGGCGACTCGAGCGGTAGGAACGAATCGTCGCAATGCCCATTTTCGAAAGGATTTTCAGCAGCCCTTTGGAAATGGCGTTGATGTAATTTGCTTCCGCCGCGTGGAAATCCAACGGCAGTTCCCGCGCGCGCACCATTTCGTCCAAAATCGCATACACGAGATACGGATTGACGGCGTTCGCGCCGTAGCCGAAGAGCAGGGCAAAGTGCATCGTTTCGCGCGGTTCGGCGGATTCCACGACCAAGTCGATTTGGAAACGTTTGCGCACGGAAATCAAGTGCTGATGCACGGCGGAAACGGCGAGCAACGACGGAATCGGCGCGTGCGCGGCGTCCGTGCCGCGGTCGGAAAGCACGACGAACGATGCTCCTGCGTCCACCGCCGCTTCCGCCTTGCTGCAAAGCTCGGCGAGCGCTTCCGCGAGCGCGTCAGCCTTGGATTTCCCCTCAGCGGGAACGCTGAAAAGCATCGGCACGGTAACGGCGCGGAAACCTTTGTAGGCGAGGTGTGAAAGCAGATCGAGCGCGCGATTCGTCAAAATCGGTTTTTTGATTTTAACGACTTTGCAATTCTCGGGAACGGGCGTGAGCACGTTTTTATGAAGCGACCCGATGTAGCCCATGAGCGACATAACGAGCTCTTCGCGAATGGGATCGACGGGCGGATTCGTCACTTGCGCGAACAGCTGGCGGAAATACGCGAAAAGGCGTTGCGGGCGCGGCGAAAACACGGCGGGAACGGCATCGTTGCCCATCGATCCGACGGGCTCGGCGCCTTTTGCCGCCATCGGCGCGACGAGTTCTTTCACGTCTTCTTCCGTGTAGCCGAAAGTTTTCAGCGAGCGTTCGAGATTTTCAACGGAGTAGGCGACGCTGCGTCCGCTCGCCAAGTCGGCGAGATTCGCACGATTTTTCGCAAGCCAATTCGCATACGGGAACGCGCGCGCAAGTTCTTCTTTCAGCTCGGCATCGCGGCGGATTTTTCCCTCGCGCGTATCGACGATGAGCATTTTCCCCGGACGCAGGCGACCGCGTTCCCGCACTTTTGCCGCGGGAACGGGAAGCGTTCCCGTCTCGGAAGCGATGACGATTGTGCCGTCCGTCGTAATCACGTAGCGCGCCGGGCGCAGACCGTTGCGGTCGAGCATGCCGCCCGCGTAGCGTCCGTCGGAAAAAAGAATCGCGGCGGGACCGTCCCACGGCTCCATGAAAATCGAATGGTATTCGTAAAATGCTTTTAGGTCGGCGGAAATCGGGTTCGTGTCGTTCCACGATTCGGGAACGAGCATCGCGAGCGCGTGCGGGAGCGTTTTCCCCGACTGCGTGAAAAATTCCAACGCGTTGTCGAGCGAAGCGGAGTCCGACATGCCGGGCTGAAGAATCGGCACGAGTTTCGAAACATCGCCGAGCGCTTCGCTTTCCAAGAGCGATTCGCGCGCCGCCATCCACGAACGGTTCCCGCGGATGGTGTTGATTTCGCCGTTGTGCGCGAGAATGCGGAACGGTTGCGCAAGCCGCCATTCCGGGAACGTGTTCGTCGAAAAACGCGAGTGCACGAGCGCGATTCCGCTCGTGAAATTCGGGTGGCGCAAATCCGCGTAGTATTCCGGCAATTGCTCCGAGGTGAGCATGCCTTTGTAAATAATCGTCGAGGACGAAAGCGAAACGCAGTAGGCGTCGCGCGCCAATTCGTCCGCCGCCCACGCGCGTTCAATCGC
The DNA here is from genome assembly GCA_963613695.1 of Sphaerochaetaceae bacterium. Taxonomy (GTDB): domain Bacteria; phylum Verrucomicrobiota; class Verrucomicrobiia; order Opitutales; family UBA953; genus Spyradosoma. The sequence goes on along the minus strand of CAVEBA010000014.1, from coordinate 685 downwards.
TTTGCGCAACAGATAAAGCCGGCGTTCAAAATCTTCCGGCGGCGTTCCCGCGTCGTCGGCGTTCGCGCGTTCGTCGGTGATGAAAATTTGCCGAATCGTCGGTTCCGCCGCGCGAGAGTCCGTGCCGAGAATTTCGGAGTTCACGGGAACGTCGCGAACGGCGAGCAGCGCGCAATCTCCGGCATTGGCGATTTCCGCGCGCACGATTTGCAGTGCGCGTTCCCGCGCGTCCGCACGCTTCGGCAGAAAAAAAAGCCCCGTTCCGTATTTGCCGCGCTCGGGAACGGGGATACCTTGAAGCAAAACAAATTCGTGAGGAATCTGAACCAGAATCCCCGCGCCGTCACCCGTGCGGCTGTCCGCGCCTTCGCCTCCGCGATGAACGAGATTTTTCAGAATCAGAAGCGCGTTCTCGACGATGGCGTGAGATTTCGCCCCGTGAATGTTCGCGATAAGCCCGACACCGCAAGCGTCGTGCTCAAATTCCGGAGAATAAAGACCGATGTTTTTTTGCCGCATTTTTGGAAAAAATTGTAAAATTCCGAGGAGCGAAAAAATACCCTTTCCGCGCCCCGCGCAATGATTTTTTTTCGCGGGAACGCGAAAAAACGGAAAGCGGAAAATGGAAACCGGAAAATGGTGAACCGGCGGACTGGTTGACTGGTCTACTGGTGGACTGGTTAAG
>CAVEBA010000013.1:4337-20360 GCA_963613695.1 Sphaerochaetaceae bacterium | reverse complement strand
TTTCTAAAAGGGACGCGTCTTCGACGCTTTTAATTTTTCGCGTTCCCGCGAAAAAAAGTTGATGAGTTGAAAAGGTTGAGAAGTTGAGGAGTATTGTGCGGTTTTTGCCGCAGGCAAAAACAGACTTCACCAGTTGACCAGTTTACCAGTTTACCAGTTTACCAGTCCACCGCTCCGTTTCCAAAAACCTCCTCGCATTCGGCGCGGGAACGTGATTTTCTTTTCGTCCCAAAAGCAATGAGCGAAGAATCAAATTCTGCAGAAGCGCCGGCGGTGAACCGGCATTTCATCCGCCAAATCATCGACGCCGATCTCGCTGCGGGAACGGTCTCGAAAGTTGTAACGCGTTTCCCGCCCGAGCCGAACGGCTATCTTCATATCGGGCATGCGAAAGCGATTTGTCTCGATTTCGGCATGGCGAAAGAATACGGCGGCGAATGCCATTTGCGCATGGACGACACGAACCCGACGCGCGAGGACGTCGAATACGTGGACGCGATTCAGCAGGACGTGCGTTGGCTCGGTTTTGATTGGGGCAACGGCTATTTTCACGCTTCGGATTATTTCGACAAAATTTACGACTACGCCGTGCAGCTCATTCGTCTCGGCAAAGCCTACGTTTGCCACCTTTCCGCCGAAGAATGGAAAGATTATCGCGGCGTTCCCGAAAAGCCCGGCAAGCATTCGCCGTGGCGCGATCGCAGCGTTGAGGAAAATCTCGCCGAGTTCGCAAAAATGACGCGCGGAGAATACGACGAGGGCGCGGCGACGTTGCGCGCCAAGGTGGACATGGATTCGCCGAACATGCACATGCGCGATCCCGTCATTTACCGCGTGCGCAAAGCGGCGCACCACAACACCGGAGACAAATGGTGCGTGTATCCGATGTATGATTTCGCGCATCCGCTCGAGGACGCGATCGAGGGCGTCACGCATTCCATTTGCACGCTCGAATTTGAAGTGCATCGCCCGTTTTATGATTGGGTGATCGAAACGCTGAACCCGCCCGTGAAGCCGCATCAATACGAGTTTGCGCGTCTCAATCTCACCTACACGATGATGAGCAAGCGCCGACTGCTCGAGCTCGTGCAGGAAAAACGCGTGAACGGTTGGGACGATCCGCGCATGCCCACCGTGTGCGGTTTGCGCCGCCGCGGATACACGCCGGAAGCGATTCGAAATTTCTGCGAAGTCATCGGCGTGACGAAATACAATTCGCTCACGGACGTCGCGTTGCTCGAACACGTCGTGCGCGCGGATTTGAACAAAACGTCCCCGCGCGCGATGGCGGTGATGCACCCGCTTCGGCTCATCATCGACAATTATCCTGCGGGAACGACGGACGAGCTCACCGCCGTGAACAATCCCGAGGACGAATCCGCGGGAACGCGCACCGTGCCGTTTTCTCGCGAGCTTTTTATCGAACGCGAAGATTTCATGGAGGACGCGCCGAAAAAATTCTTCCGTCTCGCGCCGGGGCGCGAAGTGCGGTTGCGCTGGGCATACGTCGTGAAATGCGTCGGTTGCGAAAAGGACGCCGACGGGAACGTCATCGCCGTGCATTGCACTTACGATCCGGAAACGCGCGGCGGGAACACGCCCGACGGTCGCAAAATCAAGGCGACGATTCACTGGGTTTCGGCGGAGCACGCCGTTCCCGCGGAAGTGCGGCTCTACGATCGGCTTTTTACGAAAGAAGATCCCGCCGACGTTCCCGAGGGCGGCGACTGGCGCGACAATCTGAATCCGGATTCGCTCAAAGTCGCGACTGCGCTCGTCGAGCCGTCGTTGCGCGACGTTCCCGCGGGCGCGCGCTTCCAGTTTGAACGCATCGGCTACTTCTGCGCCGATCCGGATTCGAAGCCCGGAGCGCCCGTTTTCAATCTCACCGTCGCGCTCAAGGATTCGAAAAAATAAGCACGAATTTTCGGCGAAAATCGCAAAGCGAATTTCATTTTTTTAACTCCTCAAAAAAAAGATAACTATGACCAAAAAAAAAATATTCCTCTTCGCGGCGGCGTCCGCGCTTTTTTCCGTCTCGGCTCTCGCCGATGAAGTGAAATGCCGCGACGGCTCCGTGTATATCGGAGAAATTACGGAAATTTCCGGCGGCGTGATTTCGCTTGCGAGCGCGTCCGACAACGCGGGAACGACCAAGATTAAGCAGAGCGAAGTCGTTTCCGTTTCGACGGAAAAACCGGTTTTCGTTCGCACGCCGGACAAAAATACGGTGCTCGGGAAAATCGTTCCCGCAGAAAACGGACGTCTGCGCATCGACGGCGGGAGCGTTTCCGCAGAGCTCGATGTTCCGCAACTCGCGGGAACGTGGCGTCAGGGCGATATGTCGCCCGAAGAAAAATTGCTCGCGAACAAATGGTCTTACGCGCTCGGCGCTTCGCTTCTCGGCAAAACGGGAAACACGGAAAGCATCACGCTCGGGATTTCGTCCGAAGCCGTTCGCAAGACAACCGAGGACGTGTTGAAATTTTACGCAAACTACAACTACGGAAAAACGAAGGACACGAATAACGAGTGGTCAAAATCCGCCGACGATCTGCATTGCGGCGTCGATTATTCCGTGGACATCGTGGCGGACATTTTCGCTTACGCTCGCGAAGATCTCGGCTTCGACCGCGCGAAAAACATTCGCTTCCTTTCGACGTCCGCCGCGGGTCTCGGCTACAAAATCATCAACGATTCCGATTGGCATTTGTCTTTCCGCACCGGTATTTCCTACCGCTACGAAACTTACAAGGACTACATGCACGACGGTTCGTTCAGCGATCCCGACGATACGTCCGCCATCGGCATGGACTTCGGGCTTCACCACGATTACCACTGGAGCTGGGGCTATATCAACACCGACATCACGTATACGCCCACGTTCGAAGATTTCACCGGAGATTACATCATCGAGCACGAAACCTACGTCGATTTCAAAGTGGACGGCGTGGACAACATGGACGTGCGCATCGGCGTGAAAAACGAATATCGCGCGCAGACTTCGGCGAAAGAACATCTCGACACGACCTACTACGCGAAAGTCGTTTTCTCGTGGAAATAAGGGCTTGCGCGTTCCCGCGCAATCTTTGCAAAAAAATCGCCTTCTTTGCGGAAGGCGATTTTTTTTGTGCGCGTATCAGTCGCGCGACCAACGTCCCCAAAGCGAGAGCGGAAGCAGGCGTGCGGCGGGCGAGGATTCGCGCGTTGCGAGTTCGCCGATTTCGATTTTTCCGCCGTGCAGGTGCGCCGTCGTTTCCGCGAGAAGATTTCCGCAAAGCACGGACGAAGCGTCAATCGTGTAAAGCGTGAGAATGAGCGCGCGCGCATCGGGCGAGAGCAGGGCGCGGCAGATTTTCAGAAGCTCGGGCAAATCGCGTTCGACTTTCCAAAGTTCGCCGTCGGGACCGCGCCCGAATGCCGGCGGATCGAGCAAAATCGCTTCGTAGGCGTTCCCGCGGCGTGCTTCGCGACGGCAGAATTTGACCGCATCTTCGAGAATCCAGCGAATAGGCGCTTTGCCGAGCCCGGAAAGTTCCTGATTGCGGCGCCCCCATGCGACGGCGGGTTTCGACGCGTCCACGTGCGTAACTTGCCAACCCGCGCGCGCGGCGGCGAGCGAAGCCGCGCCCGTGTAGCCGAAAAGATTGAGCAGTTTCGCGGGCTTCCCGGCGGGAACGGGATTTTTCAAAATCCAATCCCAGTGCGGCGACTGCTCCGGGAACGCGCCGATTTGCTTGGAGCGATCCATGAAGCGCAACTGCAACGCAAACGCATCGCGAAAACGCAGCGTCCACGGCTCGGGAACGGCGTTCCCGCGAAATCGCCAACGGCCTTCCCGCGAATCGTCTTCGTGCGTCGCGACCGCTTTCGCCCACTCTTCGCGCGGGAGCGCGGGCGACCACCACGCTTTCGGTTCGCTGCGAATGATGCGGATTCCGCCGAAATCTTCGAGCTTTCTGCGGTTTCCGGAATCGAGCAGGGCGTAGCCGGGAAAATCTGTCGTGAGCAGGGAAATCATTTGGTAACTGATAACTGATAGCGGATAACTGATAACGGATATCTTTTCTAATTTCTAATTCCTAATTTTTAATTCCTAACTGCCGCTTTCCTCCGCCAATCCGTAAAGGTTCGCGATGGAAATTCCGGAGAGCATCGCGCCCGTGATTCCGAGAAATCCTTGGTCGGTTCCGCAGAGAAAAAGATTTTCGACGTCCGTCGTTCCCGCGCGATTTTTGAGCGGCGCGCCGTAAATTGCGCCGCCGAGTTTCCCCGTGAATTTTTCCACCGTGAGCGGCGTGAACATATCCGTCGCGACGATTGACGCGCGGAATTTTTCGACGGAAGTTTCCGGCAAATGCGTGAGCGCGACGTCGAGCATTTTTTCAAACGCGAGCGCTTTCGCTTGCGCGTAAAGTTCTTCGCCGCCGTTCCCGCGAAGCGTTTTCCACTGCGCGTAGCTCGCAAGGCAAGTTACGCGCAGGCAGCCTTCACGCGGCGCGCGCGCGGGATCGCTCCACGCGTAGTTGTTCGGAATGCAAACGACGCCGGAGCGCGGATCGATGAGATTCGCCGGCTCGCGGTAGTTGAAGCGTTCCGCATCGTTGAAAAAAATGATGGTTTCGTTCCAACCGAAATCTTCCGCCGGACGCGCGTTGAGCACGGAAATCGTTTCGCAAAACGCGAGCTTCCCGATTTGCTCCGCACCGAAATTCGCGGGAACGTCCGACCGCAAGCGCGCGGTTTCGACTGCACCGGCGGAGGAAAAAATTTTGTCCGCAACGACGACGCTTCCGTCATCAAGCTCCGCGGCGCTCGCGCGACCGTTTTCGACGATGATTTTTTTCACGCCGCAACGCAGTTTGCGAACGCCGCCCGCCTCCGCAAATTTTTTGTCGAGCAGACGAAGAATTTGGCGCACGCCGATGTGCGGACGCGCGAAACCTTCGCGGAAAATGCTGCGCCACATGACGGCGAACTGCGGGAGCGCCATGTCATCCGGAATCGAGCTGCCGTAAAACGACAGCGGAATGAAAAGCGCATCGATGAGCCGAGGTTCGCGGAGAAATTCTCCGACGCGTTCCCGCGCGGAAATGTCTTTTGCGTCGAGCGCGGTTTCGTTGAAATTTTTCAGAAAATCGTCGAGCTTGCGGAAGCCGTCGATTTCCCGCGGGAACGCGCGCGCGATCTCGCTTTCGAGCAAGGAAAAATCGTTGGAGAAACGGATTTTTTCGCCGAACGCGTGAATTGCGGATTCGCGTTGCGGGCACAAATCGAGCTCTTCGCGGCGAATGCGAAGTTGGCGCAACAGCTTTGTCAGCGGCGCGTTTTTCGTTCCCGCGGGAACGTAATTCGTCATCGCGTGCAAGCCGACATCGTAGCCGCGCCCGTCAATCGCGTAAAAACCGTTGAGCCCGCCGAGCGAATAATGCCGATCGACGAGCAGCACTTTTTTCCCGAAATGCGCAAGGCGGATTCCCGCCGCGAGCCCGCTCATGCCGGCGCCGATGATGAGCGCGTCGACGTGCGTTTCGCGTGATTTTTCAACCGCCATGAATGCCGGAATTTTTTTTCGGGAACGAAAATTTTACCGCGAGGGCGCGCTCCACGCGATGCAGGTGTTGCCGTTGCCGGAGAAGCCTGCCGGAATCCACGCGTCAAGCTGTCCGCTCAGCGCACAATGCGCAATGACGGCGACCCAAATGATGACCGCCGCAACGATGGTGCAGAACACGGCGGCGGAGCCCAAATCTTTCGCGCGTTTGGCGAGATCGCGATATTCGAGCGAAATGTCATCCACGACCGCCTCGATTGCGGAGTTCACCATTTCCAGCGCGAGAATCAGCGGGAACGGGAAAATCAGCGCCGCCTTGAAAATCCAATCGATGGGCGAGAGCAGCACGAGCGCCGTCGCGGGAACGAAAATATAAATTTCCTGCCGAAACGCGTGTTCGTGGCGAAACGCCGCCGCAAACCCCGCGCACGTGTAGGCGAACGCGTGCCAAACGCGCATCAGCCCGCCTTTGGATTTTTTGCTTTCCGCAAAATTGTTTTCGTTTTTTGACATGGAAATTCGGAGTTCGGATTGAAATTAGGAATGAGAAATTAGAAATGAGGAAGACTTCTTTCTAATTCCTAATTTCTAATTCTTAATTTCTAATTCCTAATTTTTTTATCTCAATAAACGTCTTTCTGATAGCGACCCGCCGCCTTGAGTTCCTTGAGCTTTGCCGCCGCTCCCGCGTCGTCGAGCCCGCCGTGCGTTTTGAAAATATCGAGCAACGCCGTTTCAACATCTTTCGCCATGCGCTTGGCATCGCCGCAGATAAAGAAATACGCGCCTTCGTCGTTGAGCCATTTCCAAACTTCGGCGCCGGCTTCGCGGATTTTGTCCTGAACGTAAATTTTGTAATCTTGGTCGCGGGACCACGCGCAGTCGAGACGCGTGAGCAAGCCGTCGGCGAGCGCCTTTTCCCATTCTTCCCGGTAAAGGAAATCGGTTTTAACTCGCTGGTCGCCGAAGAAAAGCCAGTTTTTGCCTTTGGCGCCTTTGGCTGCGCGATCCTGCACAAAGCTGCGGAACGGCGCGATGCCCGTTCCCGGACCGACCATAATCATCGGCGCGTTCAAATCTTCCGGCGGTCCGAAATGCGAGTTCGAAACGAACACCGGGAGCGTTGTTTCGCCGACCGTCGCGTATTCGCCGAGGAACGTCGAGCAAACGCCGTCGCGCTTGTGCCCGTTCGTTTCGTAGCGAACGACGGCGACCGTGAGGTGGACGCTGTCCTTGCCGACAAAATTCGGGCTGGAAGAAATCGAATAAAGGCGCGGCATCAGTTTGCGGAGTTGTTCAACAAACGCTTGCGCATCGCATTTCACCGAGGGAAATTCTTCGCCGAGGTCGAGCACGTGGCGCGCATCAATCCATGCTTTTTGCGCAACGGGATCGGCGTTCCCGAGCACTTCGGCGAGCTTCGCCTTGTCGCAGTCGCACGCGGCGTTGTCGTGCACGAACTGGACGAATTTTTTCGTAATCGCACCGAGCGCAAATTCCGTCGTGAGCGCATCGCGAAGGCTCATCGTCTTGTCGCTTTTCGGGAGCGTAATCGTTTCGTCGCCGGAAAATTTGTAGGCTTTGAGCACGGCATCGACGAGCTGCGGCGTCTGGCGCGGGAACACGCCGAGCGAGTCGCCGGATTTATAAACGAGCCCGCTGCCCGTGAGATCGATTTCGAGATGAACCGTTTCCTTTTGGGATTCGGCGGCGTTCGCGCGGCGACGAACTTTCAGTTTCGCCGGGAACGGATTGGTTTTGTCGTAAGCGCAAGGCGTAGATTCGGACATAATTTTTTGATGGAGTTATCGGATTGACGAAATTTTTTAGATTCGAAATTTATGCCACAAATCACCGGGCGAGAAAACGAAAAAACGCATTCGAAAATCTCGTCGTTTCCGTTTTTCGGACGTGCTAAAATCCGCGCTCGATGAAAACTTCAACGGAAATTGCCAAGGGTGTCGCCGGCGGGAACGGCGAAGTCGTCAAAAAACACATTCTCACCGCCGATGCGCTGAACGACAAAACGCGCATGTTCGCGGAAATCACGCTCGCGCCCGGTTGCTCCATCGGCTTCCACGAACACCACGGCGAAAGCGAAACTTACTACATTCTCGCGGGAACGGGAATTTACGACGACAACGGAGAAAAACGCTCCGTCGCGCCCGGCGATGTCACGTTCACGCCGAGCGGAAAAGGGCACGCCATCGCCAACTCCGGCGCGGAAAATCTCGTTTTCATCGCGCTCATTCTGCGCGACTGATTCGCTCGCGCACCGCGGAAAACGTGCGCAGCGAGGCGATTTCCTCCGGCTCGAAAAACACGCCGAATTCCGCTTCCAACGCGAGAATTAGGCTGAGGTGCGAGACGGAATCCCACGCGGGGCAATTTTTCTGCGAAAGCTCTGCGGGAACGCTCTCAATCCCGAGCGTTTCGCGGAAAACCTTTTCGAGGCGAGCGTCGATATCGTCGTTGTTCATCGGATACAAAAAGCGCGTGAAATCGCAAAGGGCGCGCGCGTCTGCAAATCGAGCGCGAAACGCGTTCCCGCGATGCGGGAAAAGCCGAGGTTCGGCAGAAAATCCGCACACGGCGCATTTTTCTGCGTTGCGATAAATTCCGCAAAAATTTTTTCGATGCCGCGTTCCCGCAACGCATTCAGAATTTTTTGCGCGAACGCCGTTTCAATCCCGCGCCCGAGCGCGCGGCAACTCATCATAAAATTTTCGAGCGTTGCGGATTTTTCTTCGTCGGAAAAAGAAATTTCCGCTTCGCCGACGATGCCGAGATCGCCGAATTTATCCGTTGCCGCGAGCGAAAAAACCGCGTTCCCGCGCGCACAAAAATCGCGTAGCTCCGCTTCCGTGCGCCGCCGCGTCGCGAGGTTGAACTGGTTTGTTTTTTGCGTCAGTTGCGCGAGACGCGGGAACGAAAAATCGTCCGCGGGCGCGATGTGCAGACGGATTTCGAGCGAGGCGACATAATCGTCGAGCGAAGAAAATTTTTTCGCAAACGCCGTCCGCGCCGCCGCGTCGCGATATTGGCGCGTCTTCGCGGCATCTTCGCGCGTCAATGTTTCCGTGCGGAAAAATTCGTCGGCGAGCATTTCAAAAAAATCGGGAAGCGCCGCCGGATTTTTCGGGAACGCGGGCGCGGCAACGCTGCCGCCGAACGCGTGCACGATGCGTTCGCGTTCCCGCGCATCGTTGTCGACGAAAACAATCGCGTCCTCGCCGATGTTGAGCTCTTCCGCGATTTCGCGAAGATTTTCCGCCTTGTCCTTCCAGTTCACGCGCCACGCGGAAATGTGTTTCGGGCGCAAAATCATCGCCGGGTGTTTTTCAAAAACTTCGCGGACGTCGTTGTAATTATTTTTTGATGACACGGCGAGCACGATTCCGCTCTCGGCGAGTGCCACGCATTTTTTCTGAAAAAACGCGAACGCATTGCCGGGAAAATCTCCGCCGAGCGCGATGCCGGAAAAACCGTCTTCGCCGAGCACTCCGCCCCAGAGCGTGTCATCGCAATCGAGCACGAGACACTTTTTTCGCACGGCGGGAACGCGCGGTGCAGACGGCGGGAACGCGCGTTTTTTCGCCGGAGAAAACGGCATTTGCGCGAGAAACCAGAGCCGCCAATCGACGTCGAACGCCGGCGCATCAAGCACGGGCGCGTTTCCGCGTTCCCGCGAAAAATTTTTCAGCTCGGCATTGTAAAAATCCGCCGCTTCGCTCACGCGCGTATCCGCAAGCACGAGCGGCGCGCACGTCGGCGCGGCGATTTGCACGAGTTCGAGCGGTTTTTCCGCGGGAACGCGTTGCGCGGCAAGACGCAGTTTTTGCAAAAAATCTTCCGCGAGCGCGCGGGCTTCGTGCGGCTCGATATCCGGCGGGAACGTGTATGCCCAGCGAAAAGTTTCCGCATTCGGCGGCTCTTCGGAAATGTCGCCGTAGCCGGAAAACATCGTTTCCCCGCGCGGAAAAAACGCTTCAATCGTTGCGTTTCTGAAAACGAATTTTTTCATGCCGGATTGAAATCGAGCGGCGCGGAAATTTTCGTTCCCGCGAGCGAGAGCGCAACCGCGCCCCACGAAAGCCCCGCGCCGAAGCCGCAAAGCAATGCGCGTTCCCGCGATGCGACGGCGTTGCCGCACTCGGAAATCGTCAGCGGAATCGATGCCGAGCTCACGTTCCCGTATTTGCCGAGTGAATACAAAATTTTTTCCGGAGAAATTTTCATGCGCGCGGCAAGAAAGTCCGTCATCATTTTGTTTGCCTGGTGAAAAACGACGCAATCCGCATCGGAGGGAGCGTAGCCGGCGAGCGCGGCGGTTTCTTTCATCACGGCGGGAACGCTGCGAATCGCGAAATTGAAAACTTCCATGCCGTCCATGAAAACTTCGCAATCGGAGCGCACGTTTCCGTCGGCATCGGTTTTTTCGCGAAGCGTTTCCGCGCTCGCGGGAACGCGACAGCCGCCGGCGGGAATTTTTACGATGTCAGCGCCGCTTCCGTCGGTTTTCAGCACAAAATGCGCAGAGCCGAAGTCCGGCGATTTTTCGATGAGCGTCGCCGTTCCCGCATCGCCGTAAAGCGGCGCGTTGACGCGGTCGCGCGGGTTGACGACTTTCGTGTAAGTTTCGCCGTCGAGCAAAAGCACGCGGCGCACGTCGGGCAAATTTGCATAGGCGAACGCTGTCGAAAGCGCATAAACGTAGCCGGAGCAGGCGAGCGAAAGATCGAGCGCGGCGCAGCTTTGCGGGAGCGCGAGACGGTGTTGCAAAATCGGCGCCGTTGCGGGCGTGCGAAAATCCGCCGTTTGGCTCATGAAAAGAAGCACGTCGATGCTTTCGCGGGAAATTTCCGGATTGTCCGCAAAAAGTTTTTCGGCGGCGGCGGCGCAAAGATCGGAGGCGCAGACGTTTTTCGGCGCGATGCGTTTTTCGCGAATGCCGATGGCGTTCACGGTTTTTTCGATTTCATCATCGGGCAGAAGCCCTCGCAGAGCATCGGCGTTGCGCGAAACGTCCGCGGGAACACACGCCGCAATCGCACGGATGCCGATGCCGTTGAATCGAAAATTTGCCATGCCCGCGATTAAAACGCAAAGGCGCAGAAAGAGAAAGACGGAAAAAAATAGAGAGGTCGAAAAGTTGAGACGACGCCTCGCGGGAACGCTTCAATTTTTCTTTTCGGCGACGATGCGAAAAATGTCGCCGAGCGTTTCGGATTTTTTGAAATCCTCGCTGTGCAGAAGCACGCCGAATTCCTCTTCAATCATTGAAAGCACCATGAGCGCTTGGAGCGAAGTCCATGTCGGAAGCGTGCGGAAACGCGTTTCTGCCGAAATTTCTTCGGGCGCGACGCCGATTTCTTCCGCGAATTTTTTCAGAAAATCTTGGAGATTCATTTTTTCAGAATTCAAATTTTGAGGCGGGATTGCCGAAGTAAGTGGCGCGATTTTGCGCGGGGCGGAAAAGCACGGAGTTTGCGCCGAGCGTCACGTCATCGCCCACGGGAACGCCCTGCAACACGACGGAGGCGACTCCGAAAAAATTGCGATTCCCGATGCGGACGTTTCCGGAAATGCGCGTGCAAGGATTGAACATGTTGAAATCGCCGATGCGCGAGTCGTGCCCGATGTAAATTTGCGTGTTGAAAAGATTGAAATTGCCGAGCTCGACGTTGCACGAAATCGACGAGTGATGCGAAATCAGGTTGCCGCGCCCGAGACGAAGCGTCGCGGGATCGAGCACGCGCGCGGTCGGTGCGACGATGTTCGGGAACGCAATGTTCGGATTTGTGATTTTACCGACAAGCGTTTCGACATCGCGCGGGGACGCAATTGCGAAAACGACAGCAAGCTCGCCGTTTCGCGCGTTGAGCGCATTCATGCCGCCGAGCACGACGCTGTTCCCGCAACGCGTTCCTGCGGGAACGGAATCGTCGAAAAAGCCGACGAAATCCCACGTCGGCGTTGCGGCGTTGATTTCGCGAAGCAGACATTCGGTTTCGCGACCGAAGCCGCCGGCACCGTAAATGGCAATCGGTTGCATGAGAAAAACTCTACTTTTTTCGCCTTGCCGCTTAAAGCCGAAAAATGGTTTGTAGCGATACCGGCGTTCCCGGAAATGGGCTGACGGCGGAGCGGGGCGGCGTTCGTTATTTTTCCGTGTCTACGCTTTTGATTTTTATGTCGCCGTTGAAAGCGTTTTCGGGAGCGCCGATCATGAGCATCGGGAAAACGAGCGTGGAAATTTTGTGCGATTCCGGAAATTTGTGGCGCACGGGAGCGCCGATTTTTTTGCCGTCCGCGTAGAGCGTGACGTTGCGTCCGCGCGCTTCGACGACGAGCTCGACGGTTTTTCCGACGGGCAAGGTGTAGTCGAATGAAAAATCCCACGAATCGCGCGTGAATCCGACTTTCCCGGTTTCTTTTTGCACGGCTTTGAACGCGCCGCAAGGAGCGGAGAAAAGGATTTCCTCGCCTTTGCCCGCCGCTGCGCGCCGCACCGTAAAGGTGATTTTGTAATCCGGCGCGAACGAGTTGTCGCGCGGGAGCCGCACGTAGGATTTCCCGCCTTTAAGCTTAAAACTTTTGGTGCCGACGGCATCGGCGTTCACGCGTTCGGCGCGTTTGAGTTCGTCTGCGCTCGCGGGAATGTGTTCCGCCGCTTTGTAGCGCGGATTGATTCCGGGCGGAACGTCGATTTTCCCGAGGATTTTTTCAAAATCTTCAAACGAACGATCCGTTCCCGTTGCCCATGTTTTTTCTGCGATGACGGCGGAGCTTTTTTGAATGCGGTCGAAAAGATCGTAGTCCGTGAGCCCGGTGTCGCGGCGCCAGCTGTTGTCGTTCCAAATTGCGAATTGCGCGCCGAGGAGTTTCGGGTGTCCGGGCGCGACGGTTTGTGCGCCCATCACGTGCGGCGCCCACGTTTCGCCGTAAAGTTTTCGCAGATTGAGAAGATCGCCGTAGCCGCCGACGCTTCCGGAACCGCTCGGCACGATGTAAGTGTCGCCGTCGAGAATGTTGATGATGTCGTAGCCGAGGTCGATCGCTTCCTGCGGTTTTTGCCAATGAAGCGACCAAATATCCATCTGCACGCCGTCGGCGATCACGGGCGTGTTCCCGCGTTTGTAGCTGAGCGAGCCCCAGAGCCGCGGCGTGTAGCCGCGCGATTTTACGTATTTGAGCATCGCATCGGCAAATGCGCGGTAATCTTCGGCGGAACCGTAATATTCGTCCGTGCCGATGTGAACGACGTTCCCGCGGAAAATTTTTCCTTCCTTGCCGACGGGTTTGAGATATTCGTCCATGACGCTCTGCACGAATTTCAGAGTTTCGTCGCGGTATGTGCGCTTCTTTTTTTTGTCGAACCAATCTCCGGAAGCGTCGAGCATTGCGGCGCGTTCGACATCGTGTTCCTTGTGAACGCCGCCGCGATACATCAGATCCGGACGCGCCTTAACGAAACTCATCGCGTGCCCGGGAATGTCGATTTCGGGAACGATTCTCACGCCGTAGCCCTCGGCGGTTTTTTGCAATTCGACGAAATCTTTTTTCGTGTAAAAATAATCTTCGCTCGTGAGTCCTGGCACCTTGGATTCGAGGCGGAAAGCGGTCGGCGCGGCTTTCATGACTTCGTCGAGCGCGCGTTTTTTATCCTCCGCCGACGCGTCTTTCCCGCAGGGAATTTTTGTGTAATCGTGCAACCAGATAAAGTTGTCGTTCAGGTGCAGTTGCAGGTCATTGAGTTTGTAAAAAGCCATCGTGCGCACGACGTTGGCGACGGATTCAATCGTCGCCGGCTTGCGTCCGACATCGTAGGAAAATCCGCGCAACGGATACTGCGGATAATCCGCCGCGTTCCCGCACGGGAACGACGGTTTCGCGCCCGGCGCGCCCATGGAATTTTTGAAACCTTGCAACAGCGTTTGCGCCGCCCAATTTACGCCGACGGGAGCAACGGCGGAAACGACGATTCCGGCGCGCGAGACGGCGAGCTCGTAGCCTTCTTCGCCGAGCCGTTCATCTGCGCCGAGCTCGAACACGATTGTGCGTCCGCCGCCGGCGGGTTTTTGTTTAGCGAGTTTGAGCTTTATGCCCGTGAGTGCGAAAACGTCTTTGCGAAAATTGCTCACGTGCTCGGCGAGGAGCGGATTTTTTTTCTTCAACGCGGGATCGCACCAAAGCGAAACGCCGGAATCGATTTGAAAGTCGCCCGTCTTCGATTGCCATTCCTGAATCGCGGGAACGATTGCCGGCTTGCCGGCGCCCGAGTTTCCCGTCGAAAAAAGCACCGTAAACGTGCGCGCGTTCCCGCCGTTTTTGTCGGTAACGGTTACGAGACAGGTTTTGTCCGAAAGCGGAAAGCGCATCGAACCGTTCGGCGCGATGAGTTGTTCGAAGTCCGTTGCAAAAATTTTTGCGCCCTTGGCGTCTTTCGGCAAAAACGAAGCGAACGACGAGCTGCGCTTGAAATCGGATGCGGAAATGACGATGTCGGGTTTTTCGTTTGCTCCCGCGCGCGCGGGAACGGTTGTTTTTGCAAACGCGGGAACGACGCCCGCCGGGAACGCCGCACACGCGAGCGCGAAAACGGAAAGTGCGAGAAGATTTTTCATCGGGAACGGAGCAGGATTTTTTTTGTAATAAATAACGAGCTTTGAATGCGTGAGACTATGTTGCGCCTCCGAGGGGTCAAACATTTTTTTATTTTCGAAAAAATGTTTTGACGCTGTTCCCGCTTTGAAGGATTCTCGAAGCGCTCGTGAAAATTCTTCATCGACACATGTTTTTTCAGTTCGCCTCGGCAGTTTTGCTGTCTTTGGCGTTATTTATTTTCGTCCTCGTCACGGGCAACGTTTTGCGTCAAGTCGTGGGCGAGCTCGCGAACGGACGGTTGTCGATGCCGACGGTTTTTGAATTGGTCGGGCTGATTTCGGTGAGCGTTATTCCGTATGCGATGCCGCTGGGCATGCTGACGGGTGTGCTGATCGTGCTCGGGCGAATGTCGTCGAGCAACGAAATCGTCGCGATGAAATCGGCGGGAATGAATCTTTGGAGCATCGTTTCGCCGATTTTTTTCGTTGCCGTTCTCGGCGTGTGCGTCAGCGGCTACATCAATTGTTTTTGGGCGCCGCGCGCCGCGAATCAATACAAGACGATGTTGAAAAGCACGTTTCGCGAATCGCCGACGCGGCTCATCGTGCCGAAAGTGCTTTTCGGCGAGTTTCCGGGCTTTGCGATTTATGCGGATTCCCGCGAGGGCGATACGTTGAAGGATTTTTGGCTTTGGGAAATCGGCAAGTCGGGCGCTCCCGTGCGCTTCACGCATGCGGAAGAAGCGGAAATTCGTTTCGTTGAATCGAGCGAGCTCGGCGGCGACGATTCGTTGCAGATTACGCTGAAAAATGCGGCAACGGAAGAGCGCCCGCGCAAAAATCCGGCGGACGTTTCCGAGGGAACGGTGCGTTTTTCAAGCATCGGGAGCGCGCCGATTACGGTGTCGCTGGGAAGTCTCGTCGGCGACGGAACGCTCCCGAAAGAGCGCCGCAAACTTCGCTGGTTCACGCTTACGGAGCTGATGCAACTGCGCGAGGAAGGCTGGCGCGCCGATCCCGCAAAGGATCCGCCGGAAAAAGTGGAAGAGGACAGAAGCCGCGTCCAGCTTCAAATTCAGAATTATCTGACGTCTGCCGTTTCCGTGTTTTCGCTGACGATTTTGGGCGTTCCGCTCGGCATTCGCGTTTCGCGTTCGGAAACGTTCGTGAACATCGGCATCGCGCTCGCGCTTGCGCTGATTTTCTATCTGCTGATGACGTTTGTTTCTTGGATTGAAGATCCGGCGTGGCGCCCGGACATTTTGATTTGGTTGCCGAACGTTATTTATCAAGTCGCGGGATTTACGTTGCTTTATCGCGCGGCGAAAAATTGATTTTCGTTCGCCGTTCCCGCTTCTTTTTTTCAAAAAAATCTTCGCAACGTGCCGCTGATTTCAAAAAAATCCATCGATGAAATCCGTTTCCGCGCCGACATCGTGGCGTTCATTGGGGACTATACGAGTTTGCGCCGCGCCGGTTCGAAGTGGAAAGGGCTGAGCCCGTTCGCGAGCGAAAACACGCCGTCGTTTTTCGTCGATCCCGAAAAAGGATTTTACTATTGCTTCAGCACGGGACAGGGCGGAGACATTTTCAAATTTCTGATGGCGCGGGAAAATCTGACGTTCTCGGAATCGGTCGAGCGCGTCGCAAAACGTTTCGGCATCAAGGTCGAATACGAAAGCGGCGGGCGCGTCGAGCGTTCGTTGCGCGGGGAGCTTTTTGAGATTCACGAATTTTGCACGGCGTATTTTTCGGAAAAATTTCAAAACGCTCCGAAAGTGCGGGAATACTGGACGCGGGAACGCGGATTTGACGACGAAACGGCGCGCGAATTTCGAATCGGATTTTTGCCGCCCAACGGAA
>CAVEBA010000013.1:0-4327 GCA_963613695.1 Sphaerochaetaceae bacterium | reverse complement strand
GCGCACGCGCTTGCCGCCGCAGGAATGTTCGTAGGCACGGATCGCAGCGCCGATCCGCGCATGTGGCGTTCCCGCTTCGAGGCGCGGCTCGTCATCCCGATCGCGGATATTCAGCGGCGCGTAATCGCGTTCACCGCGAGAAAAATTCCCGGAATCACGCCGGATGACGGGCGCGGAATGAATGAAGCGAAATACATCAATTCGTCGGAAACGGAAATTTTTCACAAAGGTTCGACGCTGTTCAATATCGACAAGGCGAAAGATGTTTTTTCCGGGCGCCGCACGGGAACGGAGCCGGGCGCGGACACTGCGGGAACGCGCGCGACGCCGTTTGTGCTCGTCGAAGGGCAATTGGACGCGATTCGCTGTTGGAAATGCGGCATTCGCACTGCTGTCGCCGGGCAGGGCACGGGAATCACAGAAGAACAACTGCAACTGTTGCGGCGTTATTCCGACCGGCTCGACTGCCTTTTGGACGCCGATGCCGCCGGGCAAAAAGCCGCGCTGAGGCTTGCGCCGATCGCGTTTCGCGTCGGGCTCGATTTGCGTTTTTTGAGCGTTCCCGGCGGAAAAGATCCGGACGAATTTCTCGCCCGCAACGGCGCCGGCGGCGTTCCCGTGATTCTCGGAAGCGGCGTTCCCGCGATGAGCTTCATCGCACGAAAATTTTTTCCGGAGGGCGAACGGCTGACGCCGGCGCAAACGCAACACGCGCTCGAAGAAATTTACGAAATCGTCGCCGCCTCCGCGTCGGAAGTTTTTCGCACGGATTGCATGGTCGTTTTGGCGCGCACGGCGGGCTTGGATCGGTTGTCGGTCGAGCGTGATTTTGCGCGCTTTCTCGCGGCGAAAAAATCGGAGGAGCGTTCCCGCGCCGGATACGCTTCCGTAAGCGTTCCCGCGCCGTCCGCATCGGGGAACTCTCCCTTGACAACGGCGGAGGAGGATGTCTTAATCCTCGTCCTCAATTACGATGCCTTCACACCCTTGTTCGCCAATGTTATTCCGACTGAATGGTTGGACAAAAACTCCTGCGCCGGACGCCTGCTCGACCGAATTTTCGCGGAGTCTCAGGAAGGCGAGTGGCGCGGGGCGGAATCGCTTCACGATCTTCTCGAAACGGACGAAGAACGAAATTACGCCGCCAGAATCCGCAACGATTTTGACCGGGAAACGCCCGAGCCGGGCGAGCTTGAACGCATCGCGGACGAATGTCTTGCGCGTCTCTGCAGCAAGCATTGCGAGCGGGAACGCCGCGAAATCGACCGCAAGATGGAAGAGCTCGACCCGAATTCTCCGGAAGTGTTCGAGCTACAAAAAAAGCGTATCGCGCTAAGGCAAATTTTGCGAAATCCTCCGCATATTCAGCAGGGAAAAACCACACGATAAATTTTTAAAAATTCTCAAATTATGGCAGACAAGAAAAAATCCAAGGCGAAGCCCGCGAAAAAAGTCGCGCAGAAAAAGCCGGCGGCGGCGAAGAAATCCGTTCCCGCGAAAAAGGTCGCTCCCGCAAAGAAAGTCGCGCCGAAGAAGCCGACGGCGGTGAAAAAGCCGCTTCCGGCAAAAAAGAAGCCGGCGCCCGTTTCGGCGGCAAAGAAAAAAACGTCTGCCGTTCCCGCGAAAAAAGCGAAAGCCGCTCCCGCAAAGAAAGTTGCGGCGGCGAAAGCGAAGCCGAAAAAGCCCGTTCCCGCGAAAAAAGTCGCGCAGAAAAAACCGGCGGCAGTGAAGAAACCCGTTCCCGCGAAAAAGGTCGCTCCCGCAAAGAAGCCGCTTCCGGTGAAAAAATCTTCCGCGCCGGTTGCGAAAAAGAAAAACGTTTCCGCTCCCGCGAAATCTTCTTCGAAAAAACCGCTTCCCGCGAAAAAATCCGCGAAGAAGCTGCCCGCCGCGAAACCGGCTCCGAAAAAGCCCGCCGCGAAAACGCCCGCTCCCGCGAAAAAGGTTCCCGCGAAAAAGCCGGCGCCCGTTCCCGCGAAATCTTCTTCGAAGAAATCGACGGTTTCGAAAAAGCCCGTTCCCGCGAAGAAAAACGTTCCCGTTCTCGCGACCGACGACGAAGCGCACACGCAGGAGGTCAAATACGCGCCCGACCGCTCCGATGTTTTGACGCATGCCGAGCGCGAACGCCGCCGCAAGTCATCCGATGCCGACGCGCAAAAAATTCGCGAGCTTTCGCAAAAAATGCAATTTGCCGACGGCGCTCCCGCGGCTACCGCGCCCGTCGATCAAGTCGAGATGAACGAAAAAATTCGCGAGCTCGACCAGCTTTCCAAGCAACAGGGTTTTGTCACGATTGATGACATCAATCGCATCATTCCCGCGACGGGTTCGTCTCACGAAGCGTTCGACAGCATCATCAACATTCTCGACAATCTCGACATCAAGATTCTCGACAATGACGAAGTGGACGCCTACAAACTGCGTCTTTCCGCCGAGGAAGAAAACGCGCTTCGCATGGCGCAAGTCGATATTCTCGACGATCCCGTGCGTATGTACTTGCGCCAAATGGGGCAGGTGCCGTTGCTTTCCCGCGATCAGGAAATTCAGATTTCCCGCAGCATCGAAAGTGCGGAATCGCGTGCGCAAGATGCGTTGTGTTCCATTTGGCTGACGCTTCCCGTGCAGCTCGATACCGCGCGCCGTCTCAATGAAAAAACAGAGCGTTTCGACCGCGTTGTGCTCGACAAAAAAGTCGAATCCCGCGATTGGTATTTCCGCATGCTTCCGAAAGCGATTTCCGCCGTGGAAGCGATTTCTACGAAGCTCGACAAGGCGTGGATGGAATACATCAACGGCGCGAACGAAGAAGTTCGCCGCAAGGGCTACGCGCGTTTCATTAAGTTGCAGAAAGATATTCGTCCGCTTTTGCGCAAGTTCTGCTTCAAGATGAAAGTGCTCGAAGAATGGCTCAAGAGCTTCAAGCCCGTGCTGGATCAATTCCGCGAATATGTTTGGCAGCTCGAAATGATTGAGCACAAGGATCGACGCGCTCGGAAATTTGACCCGAAGAAAATCAACGCGGAGCTTTCGGCGCTCGAAAAGGAATATCGTATCAAGGCAGCCGATTTGCTCGAAGTTTATCGCGAAGTTCGCAAATGCCTTTCCGAAGCGAATAAGGCGAAGACGAATATGGTCGAGGCGAACTTGCGTCTCGTCATTTCCATCGCGAAAAAATACACGAATCGCGGGCTTTCTTTCCTCGATCTCATCCAAGAAGGCAACATGGGGTTGATGAAAGCGGTTGAAAAATTTGAATACCGTCGCGGCTACAAGTTTTCGACTTACGCGACGTGGTGGATTCGCCAAGCGATTACGCGCTCCATTGCCGATCAGGCGCGCACGATTCGCATTCCCGTGCACATGATTGAAACGCTCAACAAGGTCATGCAGGTGCAGAAGCAACTTTTCCAAGAGCTCGGACACGAGCCGACGCCGGAGGAAGTCGCCAACGAAATGCAGATGCCCGCCGAGCGCGTTCAGCAAATCATGAAAATGTCTCAACAGCCGATTTCGCTTCAAAGCCCCGTCGGCGACGGGAACGACACGAGCTTCGGAGATTTCATCGAGGACAAGGCGGCGGAAAATCCCTACGATATCGCCGCGACCGCGCTTTTGCGTGAAAAAATCGGCGACGTGCTCAAATCCCTTACGGATCGGGAACGGGAAGTGCTTACTTTCCGTTTCGGACTGCGCGACGGTTATTCCCGCACGCTCGAAGAGGTCGGAAAAATCTTCAACGTTACGCGGGAACGCATTCGCCAGATTGAAGCAAAGGCACTTCGCAAAATGCGCCACCCGACGCGCCTGCGTCAGCTTCACGGTTTCTTCGAGGCAGACCAGGACGTTTCCGGACCGAGCTTCGATCAGTTCACGCTGACGGACGCTCCCGCCGCAGAACCGCCCGAGACTGCGGGAACGCCCGAGGACGCCGACGCCACGGGAACGCCCGAAAACAACGGCGAGCAGACGCTTTAAGCGAGCGCCGGGAACGCACATGTCCCGCGAGGGCGGATTTTTTCCGTTCCCGCGGGACGTTCGTTTTCGGAGAGCGTCCGCATTTGTCCGAAGCTTCGGTTTTTCGGAGTTTTTTTACGATTTTCTCGCGCGCGCGTGACTATATACGGATAAAAAGTTTGCGGACGGGGCGAAAAAGGAGCATCATTGCCTTTTAAATTTTTCTCGAATTTTCAATTATGAGCGACAGCGAAAACATACCCAGCAACGCGGGACGAAAAGACGCCGGAAAGGCTTCTTATGACGCGTCCGACATCAAGCGTCTGAAAGGACTCAAAGCCGTGCGGGAACGCCCGGGCATGTACATCGG
>CAVEBA010000012.1:10695-20729 GCA_963613695.1 Sphaerochaetaceae bacterium | reverse complement strand
ACTCACAACGGCGTTCGTCGCGCAGACGGAAAATGTTTTTGTTGTAAGGAACGGAAATTTGAAAGCAACTCACAACAGCAATTTACTACGACCCCGAGTCTGAACGGTTGTAAGGAACGGAAATTTGAAAGCAACTCACAACACTGCGGCGAAAGCGAGAGGAAGCGTTCGCGTTGTAAGGAACGGAAATTTGAAAGCAACTCACAACGCGATTTGGAGCGTTTGGTCTTTCTCCTCCGTTGTAAGGAACGGAAATTTGAAAGCAACTCACAACGTAGGTGAATCGGTTGCTCTCAAAAACCGCATGGATAGTAGGATTGCGTGGGATTTCATGCAAGCGGAAAAGAAAAATTTTCAGTCGGCGGAACGTAAATTTCTCATTCTCCGCCGCATTTTCCTTTTTCTAAAAAAGCTCTAACTGTTGCGGAGCCGGAGGAGCCGGCACACGGCGTTTTCCACAAAAAATTTCGATCTCCGAAAATTGCCTGTCCGTCAATGGGACTGCGCAAACTATCCCCTTGTCCGGGACAAATTTCTTTATTCTCTCTTTGTGCGCAATCAGATTTTCCATACTGGAACAATGGCGCGTATAAACGGACAACTGAAACCGCCTAAATCCGTCTTTTATCAGATCGTTTCTGAAACGGTTCGCATTCTTCATGTCCGTCTTTGACTGCACCGGAAGGTCAAAAAGCACGAAAAGCCACATGATCCGATATGCGTTAAAGCGTTGCATACCGCGGCACCTCCGGCAAATCAAGCTTCCGCTCACTTCCCGAAAAAGTTTTTATAAAAGACGCCGTTGTCTGTGCGACCGCCGCCATCAAGGGGCGCCGAATTCCGTCCATCAACACATCGTCCACGGAAATTCCGTAAAGCCGACCTTTCATTTGCCTTGTCAGCTCCGAAATCTCGGAATTTTTCGCGATGATTCCCAACACGGCTTTATCGACAAAAGGTCGGTACGCCTCCATCAAATCGTCCGCAAGGCAGTAGGCGTTGTATTGGTTTCGATGAAAAATTCCGAGCGTCGGATGCAAGCCCGCCGCGACGATTGCACGAGCGACAATCGCCCGTAGAATCGCGTATCCGTAGTTCAGCAAATTATTCGGCGGAACGCCCTCGCGGGAACGCACAAAGTCGGGAAAGCGCGGGAACACCGTCCGCCAGTAATACGCCGCGGCTTGCCCCTCGCAATTTTCGGAGTCGCCACTCTTCACGCTCGCCTCGAGCTCCGGCAACGTTCCCGCATCGAGATTTTCGCACTCGAGAATCCGGCATTGATTACGGATTTTCGCACAAACGACCTGTTTCCAAAGCTGTTTTTTCAGCGGCACCGAAATTTCCGCCTGCGCACGAAAAATTTTGCTCTGCAACGCGTTCCCGCAAAGCGGCAACATCAGGCCCGCCGGCAGATGCGCGGAATCGCAGGAAATCAACGCCACCTTGTTTTCCGTCAGCGCGGCAAGGAGCGCCTGCGTCGCCGTAATGCGCGGATTATCAAGCACGACAATACCGAGATCCTCGATCGGGGTCGTCACAGGCTCCTTTCCCGAATCCTCCGGGAAACGAATCACCAAATTCCGATATTTCAGCGAAAGGAACGCCGGATTCTCGAAATAAAGAATGCGCTTCACCATCAGATTCAGATGCCGATTTTCAAGATGTTGCCGAGACGATCAAGCTTCACGGGAAGGATAGATTGTTTGAACGACTTCGTTGTAACAATTTTCTCCTTGGAGCCGAACTCTGTTCGCGCGCCATCCTTAAGGGCTTTGGATACGCAAACAGGAGTACAACACAGATAGTTATTTCCGCTGAAATCAACAATTTTGAACAATCGGCTTCGAGCGATATTATCAACGTTGGCGATTTCGGTTTCTGCTTCATCCGTAACCGGCAAATACACGATATCTCCGGGAGAAAGGATGAACAGCAACGCGTTCCCGTCTGCGTCTGTTGCGGGAACGGGCGGTTTGTTTTCGCGAATATTCTCAAGGACGACACGCAAAGGAATCGTCTCAAACACGCGTTCACCGTCCGCGCGACGATACACGGCGAAATACAGATTCGTTCCGCTCTGGGCTTCCACGAATTTCGAGGCTTTGTTTCCGCTCGTGCCGACTTGGTATTTTTCTCCGAGCTTATCCTTAAACCGAGCGCGCCAAATCGGCTTGTGCGACTTCCCGTTCGGCGTGTATTTCTCAATGGCTTGATTCATCTCCGCAAGCCCTTCCGCAGAAAACGCGACTTTCGCGTCTCCGCCTTTCGCCTTGAGGAAATTCTCCAGTGTCTTGCGGATACTTTCGTCGGTGATGGCGTTCAAATTGCACGACGGATCAATCGCCTTGCGCGCTGCCACCCACTCTCCCCCGCGGATTTCATCAGAGAACGTCCACACGGGAATGCTCGTCAATTTCACACCCGGGAACGCATCCGCGTGCGCCTTGAACCACTCCTTGATGCCCTTTTCTGCGTTCCCGCCACTAACGAGCTCGCGCAATTTCGTGCGCAAATCCTTATCGCAGACACGAGAAAGGCGTTTGTGCGTCTCCGCCTCGTCATTCGGCACAATCAAGTTCTTCAGCTGAGCCGTGCCTTTTTGCTGAAGATTCGTCTTCCCGTAGAACGTTTCCTTGTGAAGCGGTTTACGGATTTTCCGAATGTCGCCTTTCTTCTGCAGCTTCGGCTCTTTCTTTCCGGTTGCCGCATCTATTTTCTCATAGGTATTCCGCCCTTTCGACATCGCGCGCACGTTTTTCTTGAATGTCGGAATCATCGCTTCAAGCGCGACGGCGACATCCTGCGTGAACGTTTCCCACGGTTTTTTGAAATCGCCGTTCCCGCCGTTCTCCTTGAGTTTTCGGCGCAAATCGCCGAAGCGAATATTTCCGCGCGTTCCCGCAGATTCATTGCTCATCATCTGCACGTGTTCCCGCGTGCAACAGGCAATGACGACTGCGTCCATCGCGTGGTGGCGGTGGTCGATGCGCTTCTTTTTGAAGCCGCTCATCTCCGAAAGCGGAACCGTTCCCGTATCTTTCCCGTGGGCATTTTTCACAACGTATTCTTTGCCCGTCAGCTCCTGCATTTTCTTAAATCGCGGAAGCGTTAGTTTGTTCCAGACATCGTTCAGCCCCCAATCTTTCTTGAGCCTGTCCGTCATCGTTCCCGTGCAGGA
Source organism: Sphaerochaetaceae bacterium (assembly GCA_963613695.1). GTDB lineage: Bacteria > Verrucomicrobiota > Verrucomicrobiia > Opitutales > UBA953 > Spyradosoma. The sequence goes on along the minus strand of CAVEBA010000012.1, from coordinate 17,548 downwards.
AATCACGGCAGAAGCGATCGCCGAATCTTCAAGCACCTTCCCGTCCTCGTCTTTTTTGCGCACAATCCGAGAAAGCAACGCACGCACGTATTTTGTGATGTATTGCGTTCCCGCGAGCTGACTATTCGTGAATTTTTCCGGGATTTCCGTTGCAAGCAACATTTCCTTTTTCTTACCGGAATAAATGCGACCCACCAACGTTCGATATTCGTCCGGAGAAAGCACTTTGCACCCGCGCACTTTTCCGCCATTTGCTCGCACGATGAAATTCATCGCCAATTCATTGCCTTTACCCTGTCCGTCCGCGCCCGCCGCGTTTAGTTCGGCTTCGCAGATGACTTTATTCTGCAACGAATCATCGAAATATTGCGCTTTGGGAATGATGTGCTCGATTTCGTATTTTTCGGTAAAAAGATCGCTCAACGCAATACCGTTCCCCGTATATGGCGAAACCTTGTTCCCCTCTTCCCAAAGTTTATACTTTTCCTGATGCGCAGGAGAGCCCGGGCGCAATCCCTGTGCTTCTCCGGAATCCGCCAACTGCTGAAGCGTTTTCCGAATCCGCAGATTTTCATTTTCGTTTTCCAAAATCCGCTCCGTCGTCCGCCTACGCTTTTCAGCGGGCTGACGAATTTCGCGCCCGAGCTCAACGTGAATTTCGTCGATCGTTCCCGCCGCTTTCCAAACGTCGCGCACAACGCGCAGCGTCTCCAAGACGACCTTTTCGACAATCGGATTTCTCAGCGAGTTGTGGCGAAATTCCTCTTTGAGGAAATGCGTGATGTCCTCCGGTTTTTCCCACGTTCCCAGCGCCTCCGCCGATGCTTCCGAATGCCGCCCGTACACGATATACGAGGCAAGCCAATGGGGAAGCCCCGAAAACTTTTCGACGGACTTATTCGTGTCCAAATCGAATCCGTTTTTCTTCGCACGCGCCAAAACATTCTCGTCAATTGATTGCGTTCCCGCGATGAAAGCATCGATTTTCGCACGCGTTGCCGCGTCAATCGCGTCCGCTCGCCAAGCGTTCCCGCCGCGCATCAGCGGAAGCAGTTTCCGCAACGCTCGCTCGGAATACGATGCGTATCCGCTTCCGACGAAATTCAGAGACTCCAATCGCTTCACTTTCAAAAACTCCGCGATGAATGCGTCTCGCGATTCTTCGGGAACGATGTCCGTTTCGTCGTTCCCGCAAACAATCCGAAGGCTCGCGAACTTCGAGAGCGCCTTGCGCAACTCCTCGCGATCATTCACGGAATAAAGCACGTGCCATAATGCGTGTTCGAGCGTCTCCGCCGTTGCGTTTCCGTTGCGAACGATTTTCGCGGAAAGCTCCGGCGTATCCATTCCGCATTTACGAAAACGTTTCTGCATCTCCGCACGCACGGGATTGCACGGATAAACTTTATCGTCATCGAGATAATTCCAATGGACTCGACCGGACGCCAAATCCTCTTTCCCGTAACGTGCGCCCTTTTTCCCGAATCCGCAAAAATCTTTTAAGAACTGCGTTTGCTTCACGGATTCGCGTCCGTTCAGCCACGCGAAAATCCGCTCTTTATCTGCCGCCGTCGGAAAGAGCTCCGCCGTGATATCGCTGTCAAAAGCATCTTCGTCGAAGACGCGCAGGTTCTCAATAAACTGACGTATCCGGAACTCGGCGAAAAGCGGATTACTACGAGATGTGCACCGCCGTCCGTAAATTTTCAACTCGCCGTTTTTGTTTTTGAAACGACACTTTTCCAGAGTGCAAACGTCGATTTCGCCTTTCTTGCTTTTCAACGGGCGCTGATAAAAAAGCACATCGTTCAAAATGAATCCGATAATCCCCGCCTTGTCCGCAAGACGCAGCGTTGCGTGCGCATTGTTGCTCGAATACAGCTCGCGTACGCTTTTTTCAAAAAGCTCGCGGGAACGAAGTTCCGGGATAAACTCCGCTTGCTTTTCCAAAATCGCCGTTGCCTCGCGACGATAAAACTCCCGATCGATTGTCGCGATTTCGCGCACGATGCGCGCGTCCGGATTCTGCAACAATGATTCGTAAATAAATTCACCAACGGTCTTTTCGCCGATTCTGGATTCATTGCGCGTCTTGCGCAGTTTCCAATCATCCTCCTTGACCTCGCGTAGCGTTGTCTTCTCGTTCTTCTCCGTCGCAACGAACGTAAATTCGCTTCCGATCATCTTTTCCGGATCCGCAAGATTCGTTTTCTTTTTGAACAACGGCGTTCCCGCAGAATCCTTCGCATCGAAAATCAGTTTGAACCACGTATTTCCCTTCGCGTCCGTGTCCTCCCGCTCCACGGAAACAACGCGCGCTTTCACGAAATATTCCCGCTTCGATTCGTCCTCAACATCGTCGTCGCCGCGCTCGGCGTTGTATCCGCGCTTCGCGTTGAACGAAAGCAGAATCCACGCCAGAGCCTGCGGCGAAATTGCTTCAGTGAGAGCTTTTTTGCGGAGAAAGTAGAGCGTCCAGTCGCGCGAAATGTTTTTCCCCGAGACCGTTCCCGCCGCACGAAACTCCGCGCACATTTCCTCAAAATCTTTTTCGAAGAGGAATGCGTCCTTGGGCGTTCCCGCCGCCGGGTTCCACGCGAGCTTCGGCTCACCGACGTCGGGCTTGAACTTACCCTTGCGCGATTCGAAATCGATCGCATCTGCAAAATGTTTCGGCAAAAAATCGAGAGCATTCAGAACGCGCAACAAACGTTCCCGCCGCAACTGAAAGCGTGCAATGCGGCGACGCAGCATTCGAAACTTCCGGCGTTCCGCGGCAGAAGATTCAAGATTGCCCGTATTGAATTTTCCGATTTCGTCATCGCCCATAGGAATGATGCGAGAAACGAGCGGACTCAAAAGGCTCTTTTCGCCGTTGTCTCCGACGCGCACGAGAGCTGCGCCGATGCTGTTGGTGCCGATATCGAGACCTAAGATATTTTGTGTCATTTGTGTAGGGGTTCGGGGTTAAAAACTTTAATTTCGGTCTTTACTTTGCGCCGAAATCACATAAATTAAAAGAACATATTTGAAAGCAACTCACAATAAGGATTATTCCGTTGTGTATTTTCAATGTGTGCGGGGACGAAAGTCCTCGCCTTTTTTTTGCGTCGAAAACAAAACCCCCTCGCGGGAGCGCACTCCTGCGGGGTCAGGGAACGAAGAGGTCGAGTAGCGATTCTTCGCCGGGAACGAGGCGGTAGGCGTGCCAACCGCATTCGCGCGCGGCGTCGACATTTTTCGGATTATCGTCGATGAAAAGCGTCTCTGCGGGAACGAGCCCGGCGAGCGCGGCGACCTTTTCGAAAATTTCGTGCGACGGCTTCACGCAATGCAACAAATCCGAGTAAAACGCTTCCTCGAAAAGCGCGTTCATATCGCCGCCGATTTGCTCGGAAAATTTCCGCAGCGCAGTTTCGCGATGCGGCTCGTTTGTATTGCTCAAAAGAAAAATCCGATAGCGGGAACGCAGATCGCGCAAAAGCGAAATCCGCGCGGGAACGAAATCTCCGAGCAACGCGTCCCACGCCGCGTGCAATTCCGCATCACTGCGCGAAGCGAGCTCCGGCGCGCGTTCCCGCACCTTATTCCAAAATTCTTCGGGCGAAAAATCGCCGCGTTCGTTCGCTTCGAAAAATGTTCCGGAGCCGACTTGCGTTTCCTCCGCCGTCAGATTTTTTGCGCCGAGACGCGCGAACGCCTCGATGGTTTTCGACAAATCAACGTCGAGAATCACGCCTCCGAAATCAAACACGATTGCGGAAATATTTTCGGGGAAAGAAGAACGGAGTTTCATTTTTTTTGCAGAAAATTTTTTGAAGCGGAATTTCGCGGGAACGGCGATTGCGCACCGTTCCCGCGCGAAAAGAAATCTCACCAACCGACGGCGTTTTTTTCGCCCTGTTTCGTGAGCGTTTTTTCGCCCATCCAAACCACATCGCCGGTTCTCGCGTCGGCAAGGCGCATCGAAAACACATAGCTGACTTGCCGCACGGAGCTTGCGTGCGCCTTGACTTCAGCGATTTTTCCGAGAAGCGTAAGGTCGGGCAATAGCGTTTCCGTGGCACCCATTCCCGACATTTTTCGCCGCACGACATCGTCGTCGGTCTCGGTGCTCAGCGACATTGAAACGTTCGCGAGTCCCGATTCGAGAATGCGTTGCTGCACCTTGTCCGTGAGCAACGAAACGTCAAAATTTTGCGTCGTATCGTTTTTGACGCGGCTGAGCGCGATGCGCGGTTTTTTGCCGGGCGTGAAAACTTCGTTCGCGAGCATTTGCGCGACGAGCGCGTCCGCCGCCTGCGAAAAATCCTGAATGTCCGCCGCGTTCAGCGAAACGACGGTGTCGCGTCCCTCGGGATCGATGTAGTGCGCAGGTGTCGAGCAACCCGACAGCGCAACGACGAGCGCCGCAAGCGTCGCGGGAACGAATGTTTTCACGATGTTTTCTTTTTTCATCTCTATTTTTTTCCTTTCAGTGTTTCGTTTGTTTTCTTTGTATTTTTTCAAAAAATTTTATTTCAAAACGCTCTGCCCGATGACGAGCGGACCGAATTCGCCCGTGCTTTTGACGAGCACGAGATTGATTTTCCCCGGGAGCAACTCGACTTCGCGGGAACGCGAACCGACGCGCACGACCACGCGACGCGACTCCGGCGTGGGCAAGCGCACGAGCGAAAAATTCTGCGGGAGCGTCTGCCAGCAACGCACGTCCGCGCCCGTGGAAGCGTAGGTGTAAACGCTTGTCCCGATCACCGTCGCGAGCGAAACGATTGCCGCGCCCGCGCCGCCGTCGCGCCGCGCGTATTCCGTGCCGACCGCGTTGAGCGCCGCCGAAGAAACGGATTTGAAAAATGCCGTAGTAATCGAACGCGCGAGCACCGCCGGAAACGCGTTGTCAAAATCCGTGCGCACGACGGAATTCATATCGCAAATTTCGCTCGCGGGAACGTCGTTCGCGCGCAACGCGGGAACGGCTTCGGGCGTGGCATCGCCGGGCGCGTAAGCTCCGCTCGCAAAAGGAAAAACTCCCCAGTATTTGCGCTCGGAAGAAAGCACGAGTTTCGGGAGCGCGATGCTCACGGGCGTCGGCGTGAAATAGCCGCGCCCGGTCGGAATCGGGAGCATCGTATCCACGCGCGTCTCACCGATTGTCGGCGCGATCCCGCTTTCAAAAACAACGTAAGTCAGCGGCGTTCCCGCGCGTGCGCCGCGTTGCGCGAGTTTCAAATCTTCGTGAACGTCCGAATTTTTCGGATACATTTTCGCGACGCGGGAAAGCGAAACGCGAGCGCGCTCGGTGTCCGCCGAATCCGTTCCCGCGTGCAGAAAAAACACGCCGTGCAACCACGTCGTGAACGGATTGACGTAATCGGAGAGCACGCGAACGCCCTCCAAATCTTTTTCCTGTGCGGCGAGCGCGGAATCCAACCCGCCCTCGCGAATCAGTTTTTCCGAATTCGCGCCGCCGTCTTTCGCTTCCTTGCGCGCGCGCTCGATTGCCGCCGCGTTTTTCTCCACCGCCTCGCGTTGCGCTTCGTAAGCGGCATTCAGCGCCGTGCGCGCGGCGTCCGCGTTCCCGTTTTCGAGAAAACACAACGCGCGATACGTGTGCAACATGATGACATCGCTCCCGCGCCCGCGATACGGGAGCGCCGCGGGATTGGTCAATGCGGCGAGTGCCTCGCGGGAAAGCAAGGTCTCCGGCTTTTCATCCCACGCGGCGACAAGCTCCGCCGCGCGATCAAATTCCGCCGTCGCGGCAACGGAATCTCCCGTCGCGCGCAACGCCGAAGCGTGATCGAGACGCCACACCAACGCATCGCCTTCGCTCGCGCTCGCAAGCGCTTTGCCGGAAAGCGCGGACGCTTCGCGAAAATCGCCTGCCTGCCAGTTCGCGCGCAATTTTCGCGCGTCCGACGGATAGCTCGAGCAACCGACGAAACACGCGGACGCGATGACGGCGGCGATGATTTGCGGAAGTTTTTTCACGGGAACGTTCTCGTTTTCGTTTTCAAAAATTTTTCAAAAAAAATCACGGCGCAAGGCGTTCAATCGTCCACTCCGAAGCGCGTTCGTCGGCGCGCGTGTAGCAAAAGCGATCGTGCAAACGATTCGGGCGCCCCTGCCAAAATTCGATGCGAACGGGAACGACGCGAAATCCGCCCCAAAAATCGGGCAACGGCACTTTTCCTTCGCTGAACTTGCGTTTCATCTCATCGAGTTTTTTCAGCAAAATCGAACGCGATGAAATCACCGTGCTCTGATGCGAAACCCACGCGCCGAGCTGACTTCCGAACGGACGGCTCAGAAAATATTTCAGCGATTCCGCCGCGGAAATTTTTTCGACGCGCCCCTCGATTTCAACCTGCCGCTCCAACGCAACCCACGGGAACAACAACGACGCGTAGGGATTTTCGCCGATTTGCCGCGCCTTGCGTCCCGTGTAATTCGTGAAAAACACGAACCCGCGCTCGTCATATGCTTTTAGCAACACCGTGCGCGAAGACGGTCGCCCGTCCGTTCCCGCCGTGGAAACGCACATCGCGTTCGGCTCCGTCAGCTTCGCCGCGCACGCCTGCTCGAACCAACGCCGAAACTGCACGAACGGACTCGCGTCCAAGTCCTCGCGCTCCAACCCGCCGTGCGTGTATTCCTCCCGAAACGAAAACAAATCCATGATGCCCCGATTATCGCGCGGGAACGCCCCGGGAAGCAATTTGAAATCACGGATTTTCGCTCCTCAACTTTTTTATTTTTAACCGGCAAGGAAAAGAAGTGGAAGAAGAAGATTTTAAGGGATTGTTTTCTCTCGCAGAGACGCGGGAACGCAGAGATTTTAACCAAGAAAAAA